>JADLBY010000037.1 GCA_020847445.1 Sphingomonadaceae bacterium
ACCTGCGTCTTTTGCCAGGGGGTCAGCTTGGCATATGTATCGGCGAGCAGCTTGTCCGCCTTGGCGCGGATTTTGCCGATTTCGGCGGCGGCATCGATTTCAGTCTCGCCAGCCGTATCCTCCAGTTCCTGGATGCGGGCTTCAAGCGCAGCGACCGGCTTTTCGAAATCGAGATAGACTGTCATGCGACGCCGATAGAAGTTGTAAACCGCCCGGTCAACGAGAGAGCTTCCGATTTGCCAGCGGGTGACGCTGGTTCACCAGTTCGACCAGTTTCGATGAGTCGACATGGGTGTAGATTTGCGTGGTCGCGATGTCGGCATGGCCCAGCATCGCCTGCAGCGCGCGCAGATTGGCTCCGCCCGCCAGCAGATGGGTAGCAAAAGCGTGGCGCAGCACGTGCGGGCTTACCTTGGCAGGGTCGATACCCGATTCCGCCGCCAGTTCGCGGATGATCTGGAACAGGCGGATGCGGCTGATATGCACATCGCCCTTTCCCGCAGCCCTGGCCGCGCGCGACGGAAACAGATATTTCGAATCCTTGGGCACGAAGGCGTGCCAGGTGCCCACCGCCTGCCGGGCACGGTCCGAAATCGGCACCAGCCGCTCTTTGCCGCCCTTGCCGATCAATATGATATAGGGCCGGTCGCGCACGATCGAGGTGCGCGGCAGGGCGACCAGCTCGGTCGCGCGCAGGCCCGAGCCGTAAAGCAGCTCGACAAGCGCGGAGAGGCGATAGTCGAGCGGCGACGGCTTTGTCCTGGCCAGTCTGGCTTCGATCGAGGCGAACAGCGCGTCCACCTCGTCCATATCCAGGATTTTGGGGAGCGCGCGACTCTGCACCGGGCGCGGCAGCGCGGCGGAGGGGTTGTCGGGACGAAAGCCCTCTTCCTCGAGGAATCCGAAAAAGCCCCGCAATGCGGCAGCCTTGCGCGCGATCGAACTGTTGGCAAGGTGCGACCATCCGGCGATCAGCACCGCGAGAGTCTCTTTGCTGGCAGCGGCAAGCTTGCCCGCCAGCATTTCGGAGGCGGCGTCAAGATCGGACTGATAGGCAAGCTTCGTGTTTCTCGCAATGCCCCGCTCCGCAACCAGCATTTCGATGAAACGGGCGATCAGGGCGGCATCGGCGCCAGGCAGTTTCGGGCTGGTCAAGGCCACTTCAGCTCCAGCTGACGGCTTCCGCAGCAATCATCCGGGCCTCACCATCAAGCCCAACCTGTTTCAGCGCGCGCACGATATGGAACAGGTGGTGGGGCGGAATATCCTGCCAGCCATCGCCCTGCAACGCCGCCGCAGCCAGCAGCACTACCGTTCCGCTCTCACCGCGCGATGCGGCTGCACCGATGGCCCGCGACCATGCGTTTTCCTTGCGGACATTGGTTTCCAGAGTTTCCGAAAAGCCGCCGACCGCCCCTGCTTCGACCCGTCCGAGCCCCGCCAGCCCGGCGAGCAGGAATTTCGACTTGCGATAGTCGGCGCTGTCATCATTGCTCCGGAAATCGTCCAGTTCGCCTTCGCTGACGCTGCCCCGCCAGCGCGGTGCCGCGCATGCCAGCAGGCCCCAGCCCAGCGAACCATCCTCGACAATCGAGGCCCATCGTATCGCCTGCTCGTCAAAGCCTGCCGAAAGCATGGAGGCAACAAGCTGATCGGCATTGCCGGCATGGTCCGCACTGGGTGCGATCAGCGCCGCAGCGCGGGCGGTCAGCACCAATGCCGACATCCGTTCGGCGGGCGTCTTTCCGCCTCCCCACAGGTCCGCCATTGCGCCGACCTTGGCCGCATTGCTATTGCCAGCATAAGCGGTCTTCAGCAATTCGGCGCGCGTTCTAATGGCCGACGGCACATCGGGGTCTTCATAGGCGACACTGTAAATATCGACCAGCGCCCGGTTGGAAAGAACGCCCAGGGCTGCGGCGGTCGGGGCAGACCGCATCCGGGCTGCCAGCGATGCTGTCGGCAACTGCGCGACCCAGCCATTCACCTGTTTTCCCGCATCGGCGTAGATCGCTTCGGGTGGTTCGACACCGGTCGCCTGGCCGATGCCATGCCGCCATACGGAAAAGCCCTTGGCATTCTGCCATTCGATCTTGACCGAACGGCGGCCCTGCACACCGGCCCCGACGGCTTTTTCGCCAAGCAGCAGGTCGGTGCCCTTCATCCATCCCTGGCCGCGCGCCTGATTGACGAGCGCGGTCGCCCTTCCCTGTTCGCCTGCAAGCGATGCGCAAATCGGCTGCGCCATCCGCCAGGTCGCTTCCCTGGTTTGGCGCGCAGCTTCCTCGGCAAAGGGGCACATCGCCGAAAGATCCGCATTGGCAAGGAAAATGGGCATCGAAACCTGGAACAGCCTTTTGGTATAGCGGTCGGGATCGACCTGCTGGACCAGCTGGCGCGCGACGACGGCGTCGCCCATGCGCAATAGCAGCCAACCCCGTTCCGCAGTCCAGTCTGCACCGCTCACATTGCGCGGCGTTGCCGTCCGGCTGGCAAGCAGGCGGCGTGTCATGATTGTGCCCCAGCGCGAGGCAAGCGGGCCGTTGGTACGCTGAACAAGCCGGGTCAGGAATTTCCCGTCCATACCGCCAAAGGCGTCCGCCGGAAAACCGCCCGATGCATCGGTGAACAGGCCGACCGCTTTCAGTGACCGCCGCGCGGTAGGCGGCACGTCATAACGGGGCTCGCTGTCTTCCTCCTCGTCGTCATCCGCATCTTTGGAATCGCCGTCATCGGACGTGGCCTTGGCTGCACCATCCGGGGTAACAGCGGCAGCGGGTGACGAGGATTGCGTATCGGATGGGGGACCGGACGCGGGCGGCGGTGCCGGACGGGCGGCAGGGGGAGGTGGCGGGTCGTTGAAGCCGGGCGGCAACAGCGACTCCGGGCCCTGCTGCCCCAGTACCGGGATCGTATAGACCAATGCGGCAAGACCAGCCGTTGCGCACAGAAGCGTCGATATCCGCTGCTTTGCCATATCAGTCTTTACCACTCTCTCCGTCTGCGCCGGGCTGGATTCCCGGCTGGACTTCTATTTCAACAAACCTTTGCGGCTGTTCGCTGCCCAGCCATTCGAAGAAAAACAGCGCGGCGACAAGCACAATCGGTATTGCCATCCACGGCCAGACGCGTCCGACTTTCGGCCTGCCTTGCACTTTTCCTCCAGATTCCGCCATTTGGCAAAGGGCTTTCCGGCATCGATTAGCCGATATATAGCGCGCATCGCAATGGCTTCGCGACCCGACACTGCAACTGTTACAAATGGCGGACTCACCCGCTCGATCGTGCTTGTCGGCATGATGGGTGTCGGCAAGTCGACGATCGGGAAACTGCTCGCCGGAAAGCTGGGATACGCCTTTGTCGATTCGGACGAGGAAATCGAAAAAGCTGCGGGCATGCCGATCTCGGAAATTTTCGACCGCTTTGGCGAGCCCGGCTTTCGCGACGGCGAACGGCGGGTAATCGCGCGCCTGATCGCCGAAGGCCCGAAAGTCATCGCTACCGGTGGCGGCGCCTTTATCAACGACGAAACCCGCGCGCTGATCAAGGCGCAGTGCCTGTCGGTCTGGATCGATGCCGATCTGGATGTGCTGATCGAACGGGTATCGCGGCGCAGCAACCGGCCCTTGCTGGTCGGCAAGGATCCGCGAACCGTGCTGACCGAACTTTCGTGCAAGC
This sequence comes from Sphingomonadaceae bacterium, assembly GCA_020847445.1. Classification (GTDB taxonomy): domain Bacteria; phylum Pseudomonadota; class Alphaproteobacteria; order Sphingomonadales; family Sphingomonadaceae; genus Sphingorhabdus_B. The sequence continues at coordinate 3,679 of JADLBY010000037.1, forward strand.
GCACACCCTATTATAGCGAAGCGGACATCCATGTCCGCAGCGACTCCGGGCCGCATGCGCGCACCGTCAATCAGATATTGGAGGCACTCGCCTGATGGAGAGAATTGCAGTCGATCTCGAAGGCAGGCCCTATGACATATGCCTGGGGCAAGGGCTGATCGCGACCGCCGGGGCATTGCTGACGCCCTATGCGCGCGATGGCCGTGTGCTGATCGTTACCGACACCCATGTCGGCCAATATGTCCTGCCGCAATTTGCCGCATCGTTGCAGGATGCCGGGCTGAGCTATGCCGCGCATCTGCTGCCAGCGGGCGAAGGTGCAAAGAGCTGGGCCGAACTGGAACGGCTGGTCGACTGGCTGCTCGGCGAACATGTCGAACGCAGCGACCATATCATAGCGCTCGGCGGCGGGGTGGTGGGCGACATCACCGGCTTTGCCGCGCATATCGTCAAGCGTGGGTGCCGGTTCGTGCAGGTGCCAACAACCTTGCTGGCCCAGGTCGACAGCAGCGTCGGCGGCAAGACGGCGATCAACAGCGCGGCGGGCAAGAATCTGGTTGGCGCGTTCCACCAGCCCGCGCTGGTCATCATCGACCCCGACGTGCTCGAAACGCTGCCGCGGCGCGAACTGGGCGCGGGCTATGCAGAAGTCGTCAAATATGGACTGATCGATGCCCCCGAATTTTTCGACTGGTGCGAGGCGAATATCGACGCCTTCATGGCCGGTGATGCCGAGGCGCGCCGTTATGCGATTGCGCGCTCGGTCGAAGCCAAGGCGCGGATCGTGGCAGCGGACGAGCAGGAACTGACCGGCGTCCGCGCGCTGCTCAATCTGGGGCACACATTCGGTCACGCGCTGGAGGCCGAAACAGGCTATTCAGAGAAACTGCTCCATGGCGAAGCCGTGGCGGCGGGTATGGCGCTCGCCTTCCGCTATTCGGTGCGACGCGGCCATTGCGCCGACGATGAAGCGGTGCGGGTCGCGGCCCATCTCGACAAGGCCCGTTTGCCGACGACATTGCGCGCGGCGCATGTCGACGCCAGCGGCGATCGGCTGGTCGAACATATGCTGCACGACAAAAAGAAAAGCGGCGGGACGCTGCCCTTCCTGCTCGTCAATGGGATAGGCAAGACCTTCCTGGCGAAGGATGTCGATCTGGCTGACATGGCCGATTTCCTTGATGCGGAGCGTGATCGCTAGAGCCTGTCCTGCTTAGTTGGAAGCATCGTCGAGGACAAAGTCGTCCGAATCGGTCACGCCGAAACTGTGCCGCGCCCCGGCCCGCAAATTGCCGGTCCTGAATTGCGCCTCCAGTCGGCTAAGATCCCGGCGACGGAACTCGGCCACGGCCTGCTCACGCACTTCAGTGCCGATGTCGAGCTGCGCCAGCGCAGCTTCGGCCATGTGCACAGAGGATTCAAAGACTTCCCGGATGATATTCACATTTTCTGTCGGCATCAGCTCCAGCATCTGGCGACGGTCAAACGCCCTTACGAACAGCCGCGCCTCGGGAAAGGTTTCGCGCACCGGCATCAGGCTGTCGGCATCCAGATCCCTGTCATCCATGCAGAACAGGATCGCGCAGGCTTCGTCCGCGCCCGCGCGGCGCAACAGATCGATGCGGGTGCCGTCGCCATAAAACACCTTGCGGCCGAATTCGCCGGACAGGTCGATCTGTTCGGGCTTTATGTCGATAATCGTGATCGACAGCCCGGCGGCCTGGATGATCTGGCCGACGGTCTGTCCGAACCTGCCATGGCCAACGATGATGACATGCGCCTGATCGGCCAGCGCAGGATCCTCTAGCGTGACGTCGGTCGAACGCCGTCGCGCCGCCAGCCGGCCTGCCAGGATCATCAGAAAGGGCGTGCTCGCCATCGACAGCGTAACGACGGCTCCAAATAGGCTCGCCGCCGCAGGCTCGATCAACAGCGCGCCTTGCGATGCCGAGAATAGCACAAAACCGAATTCACCGCCCTGGCTGAGAAGCAATGCCATGATGAGCGCCGCGCTGCTGTTCAAGCCGAACAGCCGCCCCAGCCCGAACATCAGCGCCGTCTTCACCGCAACCATCGTGGCGGCCAGCCCGAGGATCAGCAGCGGCTGCGCGCGAATAACATCCAGATCGAGCATCATCCCGACGGCGAGGAAAAACAGCCCGAGGAGGATCGAGCGGAACGGGTCGATATCGGCCTCCAACTCGTGCCGATAGGGCGATTCTGCCAGCATCACGCCCGCGACAAACGCGCCCAGCGCCGCCGACACCCCGATCGACTGCATCAGCGCCGCACTCGCGCAGACCGCGAACAACCCGGTGACAATGAAAAGCTCGCGCTCCGAAACCCGGCCGACCAGCCGCAACAGTGGCGAGAGGATATAGCGCCCCGCAAGGATAAGCCCGGCAATGGCCAGCACAGCATAGAGTGCAAGCAGCAGGCCGCTTGGCGCACCTTCGGGTGCGGGTGCGCGCGACAGTGCAGCGACGATGGTCAGCAACGGCACGATCGAAATGTCCTGGAACAGCAGGATGGCGAAGCTCTTCTCGCCATAGTCGGTCTTTAGCCGTCCGCGCGATTGCAGCAATGGCAGGACCTGCGCCGTCGAGCTTAACCCCAGCGGCAGACCCAGCACCAGCGCCGCCTCCCAACTGAAGGGTAGCAGCAGGTAGATTATGGCGAACATGGCGAGCCCGCACAGCGCCACTTGCAGCGGGCCAAATAGCAGGATGTCGCGCCGCATGACCCACAGCCGCGATGGCGACAATTCGAGCCCGACGAGGAACAGCAGCAGAATTATCCCGATCTCGGCAAAGCTGAGGATCGTTTCCGGATCACCACTCAGCCCCAATACATCCGGCCCGATCACGATCCCGGCGACCAGATAGCCCAGCACCGCACCCAGCCCCAGACGGCGGAAAACGAGCACCGCAACCAGCGCCGCGCCCAGCAGGATCGCGCCGGTGGTCAGGATATCGGTCAGAAAATGGTGGCCCTCCTCCATCATCCGGTCTCCGCCATCGCGGCGAGCAGTGCGTCATAGGGCAGCAGGATTGCCGGATGGCGTGCGGGATAGGCACGCGCGCCTTCAAAGACCGCCAGCGCGGGCAAACAGCGGTCAAACCCGCCTTCGCCTGCGAGCGCCAGCGCAAGCGCAGCCCGGGCCTCTGCAACATTGCCTGTCGTCCAGCCGATCGCCGCGCCACGCAGCACTGCCGCAGAAGCCTGCCCCAGCGCGCAGGCGCGACCGCGCAGGGCAACGCCCGTCAAAAGGCCGTTTTTCACCGTCACATCGGCGCTGATCTCGCTTCCACACACCGGCGACCGCCGGGTTGCACTGGCATCGGCAGCCGCCAACCGGTCGTTAAGAGGCAGGCTGGCGGCAAGCCGCAATATGTCCCTGGAATAAAGTTCGGGCTTGCGGGCGTCGGGCCGGGCCGTGGCTTCAGCCGGCATTGCCGCCCTCACCATCCCCTCCCTGCTGGCGTTCGCGAATGAATGATGACAGCGCATCGCCCGACGCGTTCAGCAGCGGATAGGTGCGCGATGCCGTCATCCATTCGGGCCGCTGGCTGTCGCCGCCATAGGCGACCTCGAACACCATCACCAGCAGCAGGAAAAGCAGGGTCGCGCCGATCAGGCCCTTCACCGCGCCAAAGCCGAAACCGAGGACGCGATCGAACGGCCCCAGCACCGATTTGCGACTTTTTTCGCCCAGCTTGTTCGCGATGATCCGGCCAAGGGCATAAATGACAACAGCGATTGCAAGAAAGGCGAGCACCGCCGCCCCCGCTTCGTTGCCAACCGGGCCATAGAGCATTTCGGTCAACGGCGTGTGGCCGAACTTGATGGCGATAACGACCAGCACCCATGCCAGCAGCGTGAGCAGTTCCTGGGTGAACCCTCGCAAGAAGCCGAAGACGGCCCCCGAGCCGATCAGGAACAGGACGATAATATCGAAAGCAGACATGCTTTCGGGTTAGTCGCGCCCGAGTATATGGTCAACGAGATACGCGAGCGTGCGGAACTGCTTGAGCTGCATTCCGCCCGCCTCCTGCACCGATGGCGACACCATGGCGCGCTGGAAACCCAGTTTTGCCGCCTCCTTCAACCGCAGCCCGGCATGCGCCACCGGGCGCACTTCGCCCGAAAGCGCAACCTCGCCGAACAGCACCGCGTCAGACGGCAACGGCTTTTCGGCCAGCGCCGAAACCAGCGCCGCAGCGACCGCCAGATCGGCGGCCGGATCGGAAATGCGATACCCCCCCGAGATATTGAGATAGACCTCTGCGGTCGAAAAGCTCAACCCGCAGCGCGCCTCGAGCACCGCCAATATCATCGCCAGCCGCCCGCTATCCCAGCCGACCACCGCACGGCGCGGTGTGGCGCCGCTCGACAGACGCACGGTAAGCGCCTGGATTTCGACCAGCACCGGCCTTGTGCCTTCAAGCGCGGGAAACACCGTCGCCCCCGTCACCTGCTCCGCCCGGTCGGTGAGGAACAGCGCGCTCGGGTTGCCAACCTCGGCCAGCCCTTCCTCCGCCATTGCGAACACCCCGATCTCGTCGGTGCCGCCAAAGCGGTTCTTGTTCGCGCGCAGGATGCGATACTGGTGGCTGCGCTCGCCCTCGAACGCCAGCACGGTATCGACCATATGTTCCAGCACGCGCGGGCCCGCAATGCTGCCATCCTTGGTGACATGGCCGACCAGCATCAGCGCGGTGCCGCGCTCCTTGGCAAAGCGGATCAGTTCCTGCGCCGATGCGCGCACCTGGCTCACTGTGCCCGGCGCGCCTTCGATCAGGTCGCTGTGCATCGTCTGGATCGAATCGATGACGAGCAGCGCGGGCGGCCGTGCACCGCCCAGCGTCGTCAATATGTCGCGCACCGAAGTCGCCGCCGCCAGCTGCACCGGGGCATCGCCCAGCCCCAGCCGCCGCGCCCGCAGCCGCACCTGATCGACCGCTTCCTCTCCCGAAATATAGGCGACATCGAGCCCGCGCCGCGCCAGATTGGCCGCTGTCTGCAGCAACAGCGTCGATTTGCCGATCCCCGGATCGCCGCCCAGCAATGTCGCCGATCCCGCCACCAGCCCGCCGCCCAGAGCGCGGTCGAATTCGGCAATCCCGGTCGAAGCCCTGTCTGGCAGTTTGATGTCGCTGTCGAGCCCGACCAGCCCGACATCGCGCCCGCCATTTTGCAGATGATGCTTGAGTTCGAATACGGTCGCGCCCGCCTCTTCGGCCAGGCTGTTCCACGCGCCGCAATCCTCGCACTGGCCCTGCCAGCGCGGTGCCACGGTGCCGCATTCCTGACAGACAAATCGTTTTTTGGGTTTCGCCATGCACAGATGTGTATCAGAACATAGGTAGAACGCCAGAGGGAAATTCAGAACCCCAAAAAGGTCACCTGTTCATCGAGAGGCACACGCTCGCGCTGGAAAGCATTTACCGAATCTGTCGCGTCACGATAGCCGATGGCAATCCCGCAAAAGAGCAGCACATCGTCGCCCAGACCCAGCTGGTCTTTGATCGTCCGGCCGTACATCCCCATATATTCCTGCGGGCAGGTATCGAGGCCCTCTTCGCGGCAGAGCAGCATGATCGTCTGCAACCACATGCCGGTATCAGACCATTGCGCTTCCTTCATGAATTTGGGGAAGTGGCACAGCAGCAGCACCGGTGCACCGAAGGAGACCAGGTTCGACTGGACGAAATCGGCGCGCTGTTTGCCATCGTCACGGGCAATCGCCATCGCGCCATACATGGCGGCGCCGACGGCCTGCAGCCGCGCCTTATATTTGTCATGCTTGCCGGGTTCGGAAAAATCATAGTCCATCGGGTCATCGGGCTGGCTTGCCGTCAACCGATCCTGCAACGCCTTGAGCGGCGCGCCGGTGAGAACCGTCGCCTCCCAAGGCTGGAAATTGCAGCCCGAAGGCGCCATCCGCGCGCGTTCCAATATGCGCCGGACCGTATCCAGCGGAACCGGCTTGTCCTGAAATGATCTGATCGAACGGCGCGTGGCGACGGCTTCGGATACGAGCATATATTCTCCCTGGTTGTGCGGCGGGGGCTGCGCACGGAATCGGCACAGCCATCCTCTTGCCGCGCAGATTTAATCGAACGATTAAATGCTGCAACCGATAAAATCGGGAAGCCCCCTTGCGCGCCATGGCCTGCCCTGCCACATCTTTATCATGCGCGAGAAGGAACTGCGGCTGGCCCTTATCTGCTATGGCGGGGTGAGCCTTGCGGTTTACATGCACGGCATCACGCGCGAAATCTGGCACCTTGTCCGCGCCAGCCGCGCCTATCTTGAAAACCGGCCATCCGGCGGCGGCAGCGAGGATTCCTATCGCGAACTGCTCGAACTGATCGAGGCAAAATCAGGAACCAGGCTGCGCGTGCTGACCGACATTGTCGCGGGCGCCAGCGCTGGCGGGATCAACGGCGTGTTCCTGTCACAGGCCATCGTCACCGGCCAGTCGCTCGAACCGCTGACCGATATGTGGCTGGACAATGCCGATGTCGAGGTGCTGCTCGATCCCGACGCACGGCCGCTGTCGCGCTTTTCCAAATTCTGGGCCGCCCCCATCGCCTGGGCGATATTGCGGCGGCGGGGCGGGGCGGTCGAACGGACCGTTGCCAAAGAGGCGCAGGACGAGGTTGCGACCAAATTGTCGGGCTTTGTGCGCGCCAGATGGTTCCAGCCGCCCTTTGGCGGGCGCGTATTTTCCGCGCTGCTGCTCGATGCGTTGCAGGCAATGGAGAAGCAGGCGGGCGGCCAACCGTTGCTCCCGGCAGGTCAGCCGCTCGATCTGTTCGTCACCGTCACCGACTTTCATGGCCATCACGAACAACTGCAACTGAACAGCCCCAGCAATGTCACCGAAAATGAGCATCGCCTGACCATCGGCTTTTCGACGCGCGGGCAGGATGCGGAGGTGCTTGCCCATTCGGCGGAGCTGGTCTTTGCGGCAAGGGCGACGGCCAGCTTTCCTGGCGCCTTCCCGCCCTTCACCGTGCGCGAGCTTGACGGGCTGTTGCAGAGCCGCTCGGTCAGCTGGGACGGGCGAGAGGGCTTTCTGAAACGCATATTGCCGCAACAGTTTGAGGCGGAAACCGTCGAGGATGCGTTTCTGATCGACGGTTCTGTGCTCGCCAACGCCCCCTTTGCGCAGGCGATCGAGGCTCTGCGCAACCGCCCGGCCCGGCGCGAGGTTGATCGGCGCTTCGTCTATATCGATCCCAAGCCGGGCCTGCCCAGTTTCCGCGTGCGCGGGCGTGGCAAGGCAGCCGATGGACAGCTGAAGCCGCCCGGCTTCTTCTCGACGATCTTTGGTGCAACGTCGGACATTCCGCGCGAACAGCCGATCCGCGACAGCCTGAACGCCATTGAAGGCCGGTCGCAGCGCATCGCCCGCATGCGCGAAATCACCGACCATCTGGAGGTCGAGGTCGAGCATATGATCGAGACGATGCTCGGCAAGACCTGGTTTCTGACCAAGCCGACGCCTGAACGCATGCGCAAATGGCGACTGACGATGCTGCAGAAATCCGCAGCGGCCACGGGTTACAGCTATCCGGCCTATGCGCATCTGCGGATGATGGGCGTATTGGACGATCTCGCGGCTACGGCGCGGCGGCTGTGCCCCGATATCCGGAAGGAGCATTGCCGCATGTTGCGCGATGCGCTGTGGAGCGAGGTTTGCCGCCGCGGGCTCGACAAGATGACGGGCCCGAAGGGTCGGGTGATGGCGGCGGAATCGATGGTGTTTTTCCGCGAACTGGACGTCCGCTTCCGCATCCGCCGTTTGCGCTTCCTGGCGCGCAGGCTGGCCGAGGATGTCGAGGTGATGGCGGATATTCCAACGGCCGTCGCCGACCGGCTACGCGACGCCATCTACGCCTCGCTTGCGCATTTTCTGGAGGTCGAAACATCCGAATATCTGGGCGCCGACGTCGCAGAGGCCGTCCGCCACGGTGTCGAAAACCCCGCTACGCTTCTCGACCTGCTGGCGGCGCGCAGCAAATTGGAGGCCGCCGATGACGCGACCGACGCCGCGCTGATTGCGGCGCTTGCCGACATGCCGGATACGGCGACGCGGAAGATCCTGCTCGGCTATCTGGGCTATATCCTTTACGACATTGCCACCCTTCCGCTGCTTCAGGGTGAGGGCCAGGATGAATTCGATCCGATCAAGGTGGACCGCATTTCGCCTGATGATGCCTCGACGATCCGCAAGGGCGGCGCGGCCACAACGCTGAAAGGCATCGAGTTCAACAATTTCGGGGCCTTTTTCAGCCGCGCCTATCGCGAGAACGACTATCTGTGGGGCCGCCTGCACGGCATCGACCGGCTGATCGATATCGTGCTGTCGTCCATGCCGGGCAATCTTTCCGCCGAGCAGGCCGAAGTGCTGGCCATCAAGAAGAAAGCCTTCGCCGCTGTGCTGGAGGCCGAAGCCCCGCGGCTGCCCCGCGTCCAGCCATTGATCGCGGAATTGCGCGCGGAGATTGCGGCCATTTCCCCCTGATACTCAGCCCGCAGGGTCCAGCCGGATATCCCCCGCATCGGCCAGCAGTTTCAGCATCACCGCCGCGCCGCATTGCTGCGACTTTGCGGTCTGGCTGAACTTGCCATCGGCAACAAATTTGCCACGCTCATACAGGTTGGAAAAACTCCACAAATAGGGCGTCGGCACGCCGAGGCTGCGATAGCCGAGGCCGTTATAGGCCTCCAGCCGATAGAGCGTGCGTTCGAGACTCCAGTCGGTTTGTCCGACATAACCGAGCAGCCGCAGCGCATCCTTGGCGCTCGACTCCCAGTCTGAGGGCGGCAGCCATTTTGTCGGCCTGCCCGCCGGAACCTGCCGGGTGCGGGCGGTCAGCGGGAAATCGCCATTGTGGAAATGCGCGCGAAAGTTGAAGCTCGCCTCCAGCCCGTGGGTGACCGCGATGAAGTGCCACGGCACCCCGGTTTGTGCCTCGACGCTTTCATACCGGCCGCGCGACTTGCGGATCAGCGCCATATGCCAGTCGACCGTTTCCTGATATTGCGGGCGCACCGTCAGCTTGCGGAACAGACGGCCATATTCACCCTTCAGCGCAGCAAAATCGCGCGACTTGCTCAATGGACGATCCGGCTCGTCGACAACGGGCGGGACAGCGACCTCGGCAGGCGGCGGCAGATTGGGTGCCTGCGGAGCGCCGGGGACGAAGATGATTTCGCCCTGTGGCGTTTCAGGCTCCACCAGATAGCGCCGCTTTTCCGGCAATAGCGGTTTCAGCCGGATATCTTCCAGGCCAAGCCTGAGCGCTTCGGGCAATTCATGCTGGCTTTGGTGGAGGTCCGCCAGCAACTCCCCTGCCTTGTCGGCAAAGGGCGGATCGATCTGCTCGCTGCGATCGATCAGGGCGACAAGGCGCGGCATCGCCATCTGGTAGAGCGAGTCCGCAATATCGGCCAGCGACTGCCCTTTTTGCGTTTCCAGCGGCGAATTTGGCAGGCCCTTGCGATCGGCCTCGCGCTCGAGCTGCAGGACGGCGTCGGCGATACGCAAATAGTTCAATGGCTTGCGCGGAATGAGGTCCACAACCTGTTTGGGGAGGTCAAGGCCCAGCACACGGCCATCCTGCGCGAGCGCGCGCTGCCCCCATGCCGAAGCGATCAGGCCGCCCCCTGCCAGTTTCAGGAAATCGCGTTTGCCGAACGCCCTGTCCGCCATCGACTCGCTCCTCTCGGAGCAAGCTTAACATCTGGCAGGAGAGGAGTCTTGCCCGCGCCCGCAGATTTTACTCGGTCAGGTCGTCCCAGAATTCCTTGACCTTGTCAAAGAATCCCCGCGACTGCGGACATTCCTCGCCGGTTTCGGTTTCGCGAAATTCGCACAGCAATTCCTTTTGCCGCGCGGTCAGCCGGGTCGGTGTCTCGACGTCGATCTGGATCACAAGATCGCCGCGTCCGCGCCCCTGCAGCACGGGCATGCCCGCACCGCGCACGCGCAGCTGCTTGCCCGACTGGATGCCTTCGGGGATGGAGACATTGTGCTTGCTGCCATCGGGGCCGGGAATCTCTATTTCGCCGCCCAGTGCCGCCTTGGTGAAGCTGATCGGTGCGCGGCAGAATAATGTCGTGCCATCGCGCTCGAACACCTTGTGGCGGGCGATATGCATGAAAATATACAGATCACCGGCAGCCGCCCCGTTCGGTCCGGCTTCTCCCTTGCCCGCAACGCGGATGCGTGTGCCTTCATCGACGCCCGGCGGAATCGTCACCTCGATCGTCTGCCGCATGTCGACCCGGCCTTCGCCGCGACATTTGCGGCACGGATCTTCGATGACTTCGCCGCGACCATGGCAGGTCGGGCAGGTGCGTTCGACGACGAAAAAGCCCTGCTGTGCGCGCACCTTGCCATGCCCGGCGCACAGGTTGCAGCGCCGCGTGCTGGTTCCGGGCTTTGCGCCTGTGCCATCGCAATCGTCGCACTTTGCCGCCACATCGATCGCGATTTCGGTGGTGCGCCCGTGGAAGGCGTCTTCAAGGCTGATTTCCAGATCATAACGCAGATCGGCCCCGCGCACCGGCCCGCGCTGGCGACCGCCACCAAAGGCATCGCCGAAAAAGCTTTCGAAAATGTCGGAGAAATCCCCGCAACCGGTCCCACCACGGGCACCGGCTCCGCCCATGCCGCCATTTTCAAACGCGGCCTTGCCGAACCGGTCATAGGCAGCGCGCTTTTGCGGGTCTTTCAGGATATCATAGGCTTCGCTGATGGCCTTGAACTTGGCTTCGGACTTGTCGCAACCGGGATTGCGATCCGGATGGCACTCCATCGCCAAACGCCGATAAGCGGTTTTCAGCGTCTTTTCATCGGCTGTCCGCTCGACTTCGAGCAATTCATAATAATCGATATCGAGGCTCACGACCGACGTCCCTCCGTTCGTTGACCGCCACCCCGCACAGGGCGGACGTGGCGGTCACCGGTAATCATCAGTCTTTCTTGTCTTCGTCGACTTCGGAGAATTCGGCATCGACGACATCATCGTCGGCCGGGGCCTCCTCTGCCGCAGTACCGGCGGACGCACCTGCCGCCTGTTCCTGTTCGTAGATCGCCTGCCCCATCTTCATCGCCGACTGGGCCAGGGCGTTCGCCTTTTCCTTCATCGCTTCCGGGTCGCCACCTTCGATCGCAGTCTTGGTTTCGGCCAGCGCCGCCTCGATTTCAGCCTTCAGCCCGGCGTCAATCTTGTCGCCATGCTCTTCGAGCTGCTTTTCGGTGGTGTGGACAAGGCTTTCAGCATTGTTCTTCGCCTCGGCAGCCTCGCGGCGCTGCTTGTCCTCTTCGGCAAACTGTTCGGCGTCGCGGACCATCTGGTCGATGTCGGCGTCGGACAGGCCGCCAGAGGCCTGGATCTTGATCTGCTGTTCCTTGCCGGTGCCCTTGTCTTTCGCGGTCACGCTGACCAGACCGTTGGCATCGATGTCAAAGGTCACTTCGATCTGCGGAACGCCGCGCGGTGCGGGCGGGATGCCGACAAGGTCGAAATTGCCGAGCAGCTTGTTGTCCGCCGCCATTTCGCGCTCACCCTGGAACACGCGGATCGTCACCGCATTCTGGTTGTCGTCGGCGGTCGAATAGACCTGGCTCTTCTTGGTCGGGATCGTGGTGTTGCGATCGATCATGCGGGTGAACACGCCGCCCAGCGTCTCTATGCCCAGCGACAGCGGAGTGACGTCGAGCAGCAACACGTCCTTGACGTCGCCCTGCAGCACGCCTGCCTGGATCGCCGCACCCATCGCGACGACTTCGTCGGGGTTGACGCCGACATGCGGTTCCTTGCCGAAAAAGCCCTTCACGACGTCGCGCACCTTGGGCATGCGGGTCATGCCGCCGACCATCACGACTTCGTCAATCGCATCGGCCTTCAGCCCCGCATCGGCGAGCGCCTTCTTGCACGGCTCCAGCGTCCGCTTGATCAGATCGTCGACCAGTTTCTCAAGATCGGCACGGCTGATATTCTTGACGAGGTGCTTCGGCCCGTTCTGGTCCGCCGTAATGAACGGCAGGTTGACCTCGGTCGTCTGCGCCGACGAAAGTTCGATCTTGGCCTTTTCGGCGGCTTCCTTCAGCCGCTGCAGCGCCAGCTTGTCCTTGGTCAGGTCGATGCCTTCAGCCTTCTGGAAGTCAGCGGCAAGAAATTCGACCAGCTTGCTGTCGAAATCTTCGCCACCCAGGAAGGTGTCGCCATTGGTCGACTTCACCTCGAACACGCCGTCGCCAACTTCGAGGATCGAGATATCGAAGGTGCCGCCGCCAAGGTCATAGACCGCAATGGTCTTGTTCTCGTCCTTGTCGAGGCCATAAGCAAGCGCCGCCGCGGTCGGCTCGTTGATGATGCGCAGCACTTCAAGGCCCGCAATCTGCCCGGCATCCTTGGTTGCCTGACGCTGGGCGTCGTTGAAGTAAGCGGGAACGGTGATCACCGCCTGCGTCACCGTTTCGCCCAGATAGGCTTCGGCGGTTTCCTTCATCTTCTGCAAGGTGAACGCGCTGATCTGCGACGGGGAGTAATCTTCTCCACCCGCCTTGACCCATGCGTCGCCATTCTTGCCCTTGACGATATTATAGGGGACCAGTTCCATGTCCTTCTTGGTCATGGGGTCGTCAAAGCGGCGGCCGATAAGGCGCTTCACCGCGTAAATCGTGTTGTCCGGATTGGTCACCGCCTGGCGCTTGGCGGGCTGGCCGATCAGGCGCTCGCCATCTTTCGCAAAGGCGACAATCGACGGCGTCGTGCGCGCGCCTTCCGCATTTTCAATAACCTTTGGCTGGCCACCTTCCATCACAGCAACGCAGCTGTTTGTGGTGCCAAGATCGATACCAATAACTTTTGCCATTACATTCTACCCCGATAACTGAATAAGCCCTGTTTCTGGCTGGCGGCCCCTTCAGGCACCGCTGCCAAACATGCGAGGGCGATATAGGTGGCAAATTGCTTGGCACAAGGCTTTGCCCCGCCTACATTGTCAAAAAGCCGGGCAATGCCCCGTTTCAGAACGAAAATGTCAAACCGGAAAGGCACGATGATGTTGAACATGCGCGCACGACTTGGACTGATCGCCGCTCCTTTGCTGGCAGCTGCCTTGGCAGGCTGCGGCCCGACACCGCAACTTCGGGTGCATGACGCCGTGGTCAAACTGAACCCGGTCGACAGCAATCCGTCGGCGATGTATTTCACCATATTAGGCGGGCCGAAAGATGTGTACCTGATGTCGGTCACCTCGCGGTCGGTGCTCCGTACCGAAATGCACGAAAGCAAGGTCGATCCCAAAACCGGGGCGATGACTATGGCCCCGCTGACCCGCGTTTTGATCCCCGCCGACGGCAAGGTGGAATTCAAGCGGGGCGGCAAGCATGTGATGGTCTGGGGCGTCAATCTGGTCGGGCGGCGACTGGGCGAGATGGAGACCCAGTTCCTGTTTTCGAACAATGAACGCATATTGGTGAACGCGCGCGTCGAAGAAATGGACGGTCGCAAACCCGACGAAAAGACCGGCCATAACGGACATTGATGTTCGGCCCGCATCCATCCGGCCGCCCCATGACCGCGCGCGAGGTAAAACTCGCGCGTTCGGTTTTCCATGATGCGATCGATTATGAAAAAGTCCGCATCCACAAACGCAAATGGTGGTGGTTCCAGCCGCGCAGGATCACCATGGCACCAGACGGGCATCTGTGGTTCCATCCCGACAGCAAATTATTCTGCGACGATTTCTGCGACCGCGATCTGGGTCTGCAGGGGTTGTTCATCCACGAACTGGTTCATGTCTGGCAGTATCAGAAAGGCATTTTTCTGCCGCTGCGGCGCTATCCGTTCAGCACCTACACCTATAGCCTGAAACCCGGCTGGACGCTTGAACGTTACGGTATCGAACAGCAGGCCGAAATCGTGCGCCACTATTTTCTGCTCAAGAACAAGGCAAAGGTGCCCGGAGCACCGCCGCTGGAACAATATCAGGGCGTGCTGCCTTTCTGACGGCTTGCCTTGGGTAGTTTCACTTGATACCAATTGCCGCAGAGGTGGCCCAACCCGCACCTCGCCCAAGAGACTTCCATGATACTTGAAGATTTTGGCCTCAGCGCAGAGCGTGGCTACCTCTCAACCCATGAAATCGACACAATCCAGCTTCCGGACGGCTTTGACGAAATGCTCGACGCGGCGGCCAGCCTGTCGGACCTGATAACATCGGGCCGGGCGCGCCATTTCCTCAAGCAGGTCGGTCATCCCGACATGGCGGCTTTCCTTGCCAGCGCGACCGACGAACAGGTGCGCACCGCGATGGTGCATTACAGCTTCCTCGTGCAGGCCTATGTATGGGGAGAGGCCGAGGCACCAACCACCCTGCCCGCCAATCTTGCCATCCCGATCTGCGCGATTGGCGACCATCTGGGCCTGCCCCCTCTGCTCCCCTATTCGGGCTATGTGCTCGACAACTGGTACCGGCTCGACAAGTCGGGCGGGATCAGCCTCGACAATATCGCGATGCACCAGAATTTCCTCGGCGGGCAGGACGAGAACTGGTTCGTCCTTGTCCATGTCGCGATCGAGGCAGAGGCAGGCCGCGCGCTGCAACTGGCGACCGAACTGGTCGAAGCAGCAGCACAGCATGACGCGACCAGGGTCGAGCAACTGCTGACCGCGATGAACCGCATCTGGGATGCCATGAATGCGCATTTCGATCGCATGCCCGAACGCTGCGATCCCTATATCTATTACCAGCGCGTCCGCCCCTATATCCACGGCTGGAAGAACAATCCGGCGCTACCCGAAGGCCTGATCTACGAGGGCGTCGCCAAATATGATGGCAAGCCACAGGCCTTTCGCGGGCAAACGGGATCGCAAAGCTCGATCGTGCCCGCGATGGACGGTCTGTTCCAGGTCGTCCATGAAAGCGATCCGCTGCGTGAGTTTCTGGATGAGTTGCACCAGTATCGCCCGCCACGGCATCGCGCCTTTATCGATGCGGTACGCGACGCCAGCACGTTGCGCGATTTCGCCAAAACGCAAGGCCAGCCGGTCAGGGATGCGTTCAACGCCTGCGTCGAACAGGTCGCGCGCTTCCGCACCCGGCACCTCGAATATGCCGCCAGCTATATCAACAAGCAGGCGTCATCGGGCGCAGGCAACGACACCGATGTCGGCACCGGCGGCACACCGTTCATGAAATATCTGAAAAAGCACCGCGACGAAAATCGCGCGCAGACGATTTAAATAGGGACTGTCCCTATTTTCTATTTTTGGATCGGTTGGGGCAATAGCCCCAGCCGGTCGCGTGACAGCCAGCGGACCAGCACCAGCGCCGCGACTATGCCTAGCCCGACCGCCAGCCCGATCCAGATGCCCACGCCATCCCAGCCGCGATTGAAGGCCAGCCAGGCGCCCAGGCCGATGCCGATCACCCAATAGCCAAAGGCTGCGAACAGCATCGGCCAGGTCGTGTCCTGCAATCCGCGCAGCATGCCGGTGCCGACGACCTGTGCGCCATCGACAATCTGGAAGACAGCGGCAACGATCAGGAACGATACGGCCAGTTGCAGCACTTCGGCATTCTCGGCATCCCTGGGTTCGATAAAAATGCTGGCGAGCGCGGTCGGGAACAGCCAGATGAGCAGCGCCATCGCCGTCATGAAGCCGACGCCCAGCACATAGGATGTCCAGCCCGCACGGCGGATCGCCTCTGCATCACGCCGCCCATAGCCCAGCCCGACGCGCACCGTTGCCGCCTGCCCCAGCCCCATCGGCACCATGAAGGTCATCGAGGCGATCTGGATCGCCACCGCATGGGCCGCGGCCGCCTCGGTGCTGATATAGCCCATCAGGAAGACCGCAGCGGCAAAGACCATCGCCTCAAAGCCCATGTGCAGCCCGATCGGCAGGCCCAGTTTCCAGATCGTGGCAAATCGCTGCCAGTCGGCGCGCCACCAGCGGCCGAGCAGATGATAGCGGCGGAAACGCGGGTGCACATACAGCACGACGCACAGGAACAGGAACTGGAACAGGCTGGTCAGCGAACTGCCCACGCCCGCGCCGAACAGCCCCCATCTGGGCAGGCCGAAATGGCCGAAGATCAGGCCATAATTGACGATCGCGTTGACGATAACGGCGGCGAAACCGGCAACCATGGTCCAGCGCGGCAATTCGAGCGCAGCCATGAAACCGCGGATCGCGACCACCCCCAGCGCCGGCCAGATCTGCCACATCAGCGCCCGGATGAAGATGCCGGCATCGCTTGCCAGTTGCTTCGGCTGGCCCGCCCATTCGAGCATTGCGCCCACATTCCACAATAGCGCCCAGATCGGGATCGACACGGCGGTTGCCGCCCATAGCGACTGACGGAAGCTCCGCCGGACGTCGCGTACCGAATGCGCCTTGTGCCCCAGTTCCGCCGCCATCAGCGGTGACGCGGCCACGACGATGCCGATGCCGATCAGCAGCATCGCGATCACGATCCCCGAACCCAGCGCCGACGCCGCGAGTGCGCCGGGGCCCAGACGCGCGAGCAGGAACACGTCGGTCGAGTTGATCAGGACCATCGTGATATTGGTGAGAATCAACGGCCATGCCAGCGCCAGAGTGGCGCGCAGTTCCTCCCCCCATTCGGTGTTTTTCCCGTTTGTCATTACGCCGCGACTTGCGTTATCGCGCGCTCAAGCGCAACAGCATCTTTCATTACATTTTCAGGACAGCCTGACTTGACCGCACCCAGACGCATCCAGGAAAACCTTACCGCCGGGGTTGAACGCCGCCTTCTCACCTGGATTTGCGCGCGCCTGCCACTTTGGTGGACACCCGACCGGCTGACTGCGCTCGGCTTTTTCGGCGCCGTCCTGATTTCAGCGGGCTATATTGCGAGCAACTGGGGCCGCGACTGGCTGTGGCTCTCGGTGTTCGGCTACTGCCTCAACTGGTTCGGCGACTCCCTCGACGGCAGCCTTGCACGTTTTAGGAAGATCGAGCGGCCCAATTACGGCTATTTCATCGACCACAGCCTCGATGCGCTCGCCAACACATTGTTCATCATCGGCATGGGGTTGAGCCCCTATATGCGGATGGATACCGCGCTGTTCGGATTGAGCGGCTATCTGCTGCTGTCGATCCACACCTTCATTTCGGCCAAGATTTTCGGCGTCATGAACCTCACCTATCTCGGTGGCGGCCCGACCGAAGTGCGGATGATGCTGATCGTGCTGACGGTCTGCATGTATGTGTTCGGCCCTGAAACGAGCATTCACTGGCCTGTCGCAGGACAGCTATTCTCGCCCTTCGATATCTTCGCGGTGGTGCTGGGCTTTTTGCTGACCAGTGTCTTCGTCTTCCACACCACCCGCTCAGGGATTGAACTGTTCCGCAAGGGTGGGTGAATCTGCCCAAGCTCATCCATTTGTTTAGGATTGGCGTGATAAGCTTCAATAATGTCCGACAAATTGATCGATGATGACGAAAAGAAATCCGCTGATGCAGCTGTTGGACGATTCTGCGTTCTGCGTAGCGAGGTGATCGATCTATTCGCGGATGCTGAAATTCAAATCACCAACTACGTACTGGCCCATTCCGCCAAGCAAAATGTCGCCACGCACCCGCTAAATCAAAAAATCAATCATGCAATGAAGGTTGCGGCTGGCCCACAACGGTCAAAAGCGATCAAGGCTGAAGCTGATGCGCAGCTTAAGGCAATTCAGGATTTGCTGCCGGATCGTGCGGCCATTGTGCATTCGAGAATGACTATTGCCGAGTGTATTTCCGGCAAATTCGTTGCGATTTTCAAAAATGCGAAAGACGTGGCGGGGGGCTCTAGCAATGCGCTTGTCTATGATCAAACTGAGTTGGAAGCATTCCTCGATAAGTTGAAGCTTACCAATAGCAGGCTCGCGGACGCGCTGGGGGCGAAAAACCACTCAGGGCCACCAGCCAAATAGCACCTATCCGTTTATTCCGGCTTCTTCGCCACCCCGACCATCGCCGGCCGCAACAGCCGGTCCTTGATCATATAACCCGCCTGCATTTCGGCAACGATCGTTCCCGGCTCGGCATCGGCGGTGGGGATTTCGACCATCGCCTGGTGCTGGTTGGGATCGAGCGGCAGGCCCATCGCGGCGATGCGGCTGATGCCGTGCTTGGCAAAAACGCTTTCCAGTTCGCGGCCCGTCGCTTCGAGGCCGGTGACGAGCGGCTTCATCTTTTCATCCTCGCGCAATTCGGCGGGGATCGCCTCTAGCGCGCGGACAAGGTTGTCCGATACCGAGAGGACGTCGCGGGCAAAGCCGGTGGCGGCATAGGCGCGCGCATCGGCGGCCTCCTTTTCCATGCGGCGGCGCACATTCTGCACCTCGGCCTGCGCATAGAGAATGTCCTGACGCGCGGTTTCCAGCTCGGACG
>JADLBY010000038.1 GCA_020847445.1 Sphingomonadaceae bacterium
CTGGCGCGCCTCGGCAATCGCCGCATTGTCCTGATCGGCCATGAAAAGGGCGACGATACCGAAAGCCGCCTGCGCCACAATTTCGGCATGGGCAAACCCGAAGGCTATCGCAAGGCAATCCGCCTGATGGAACTGGCCGACCGGTTCGGGCTGCCGGTCATATCGCTTGTCGATACATCGGGCGCGTTTCCGGGCGTGCAGGCCGAGGAACGCGGCCAGGCCGAGGCGATTGCCCGTTCGACCGAAAAATGTCTGCAACTTGGCGTGCCGATGATTTCGTGCATTGTCGGCGAAGGCGGTTCGGGTGGGGCGGTCGCGCTTGCCGCGGCCGACCGGGTGATGATGTTCGAACATGCGGTTTATGCGGTGATTTCGCCCGAAGGCTGCGCGTCGATCCTTTGGCGCACCAACGACCGCGCTGCGGACGCTGCGCAGGCGATGAAGGTCACCGCCGCCGATCTGAAAGCGCTCGGCGTGATCGATACGATCGTGCCCGAACCCGTCGGCGGCGCCCATCGGGATCATGCCGCGGCGGCGGCCAATCTGGGCAAGGCGCTGTCCGATGCCCTGGGTGAGCTGGAAAAGCTCAGCCGGGGCGAGGTCAAAAAGCGGCGTCACGCCAAATTTCTCGCAATGGGGCAGTTTTAACGCAGCCTGTCGCGCCGGTTCATCTCCGGCTCAAACGCAACATTTTACCTAGACTCTTGTGATTGCGTGCTAAAGTGCGCGCAAAGCGAAAGGAGTCTGCCGTGCGTAACAAACTGCTCTTGACCCTGGTCGGTTCGGCGTTGGCCATTGGTGCCGTTTCGACGGAAGGCGCAATCGCGGCCAAATCGAAAAGCAGCGAACCCTTGCCCTTCACGTCGAAGGAAAAGGCCAACGGCGCCAAATATCATCCTGAAATCCTGAAGGAATTTGGGGGTGCCTACCAGAGTCCGCAAACCGCCTATGTCGAACGGGTGGGGAAGAAGATCGCGCTACAGTCCGGCCTTGCCAATAGCGAGGGCGAGTTCACGGTGACCTTCCTGAATTCTGCGGTCAACAACGCCTTCGCCATTGAGGGCGGTTATGTTTACATCACGCGGCAGTTGGCGGGGCTGTGCAACAGCGAGGCCGAGATGGCAGGCGTATTGGGGCACGAAGTCGGCCACACCGCCGCCCGGCACAGCAAAAAGCGGCAAAAGCAGGCAACGATCGCAAATATCCTTGGGGCCATCGGAACGATTGGCGGGGCGATGCTGGGCGACAATGGTGGTCTGGCCGGGGCCCTGGGGGGTGCCGCCCGCGAATATTCGGGCACGCTGGCGCAGATATTCACCCTCAAATATTCGCGCGGGCAGGAGGAGCAGGCCGACGATCTGGGGATCAAATATCTCAGCAAGGCCGGCTATGATCCGTCCGCATTGTCGGCAATGCTCAATTCGCTGGCGCTCCAGACCGCGGTCGATGCCAAGGTGGCTGGCCTTAACGGGCATTCGGTGCCCGAATGGGCGAGCACCCACCCCGATCCGGCGAAGCGCGTTGTGCGCGCAGCCACCAATGCGAAGAAATATCCCGCAAGCAATTTTCGCAATGCCGATGCCCATTTGAAAGCCATTGACGGCATGATGTATGATGACGATCCGAAGGAAGGCGTGATCGAAGGGCAGGAGTTTCTGCACCCCGATCTGCGCCTGCGCTTTGCGGTTCCGTCGGGGTTTGGGATGTCGAACGGATCGCAGGCGGTGTCGATCAGCGGTATTGGCGGAAAGGCGCTGTTCACGACACAACCCTATAGCGGCGACAGACGCGCCTATGTCGATGCCGCGTTCAAGGCCGTGGTCGGTGATCAGCAGCAGGTGAATTATGGCCAGATCCAGCAGACGACGGTCAACGGCATTCCGGCCTTTTCGGCGTCTGCCAATGTCCAGACCCAGCAATCGGGAACGGTGACATTGACGGTTTTCGCCTATGAATGGGCGGGCAACCAGGCCTTCCATTTCGTGACGATTACCCCTGCCAACAGCGCCCCATTTGCGTCGATGTTTGACAGCGTTACGCGGCTTACCGACAAGCAGGCGGCTGCGATCAAGCCGCGCAAGCTGCGCATTGTGACGGTGGGCAAGGGGGATAGCCTGGCCACGCTGGCGGCACGGATGGCGTATCCGAACTACCAGACGGAACGCTTCCTTGCGCTCAACGGTCTGGCCAGCAATGCGACGCTGACATCAGGTCAGAAGGTAAAAATCGTCACTTACTAGACATGGTCCGGCGTCCCTTGCCCTGCAACGGGACGCCGACACAAGGATCAGTCGTCGCGCGAGATGCGTTCCTGCCGCTCGTGGCGCTCCTGCGCCTCCAATGTCATCGTTGCGATCGGGCGGGCGCGCAGCCGGGCGAGCGAGATCGGTTCGCCGGTGACCTGGCAATAGCCATATTCGCCTTCCTTGATGCGGCGCAGCGCGGCATCGATTTTGGCGATCAGTTTGCGCTGGCGATCGCGCGTGCGCAGTTCGATGCCCCAGTCGGTTTCGCTCGATGCGCGGTCGTTGAGGTCGGGCTCGCGGATCGGGCCATCCTGCAACTGGTTGAGCGTGCCGCGCGACTCATCGAGTATTTCCTTGCGCCATCTGAGCAACTGCAACTCGAAAAAGCGCAGCTGTTTTTCACTCATGAACGGCTCGTCGTCTGACGGAACGTAATCGGGGTCTAGGTCACTCTCCAATTCGCTGATTTTTTCGGATTTATCTTGCACTTGAGTGCTTGCATTCATTGCGAATTCTCCACCGAATTTCGGCCAGAACAGGAGCCGGAAAAGCCCCAATTCCCTCTCTTGGCGGGCGCTATAGACTCGGGCCAAAGGCCATACAAGCAGCAAATCGAACGCTTTCGATTCGGCTGTGGAAATTTTGGTGCGAAAGCCGTTATAACTTCGGTTAGAGTTAACCCTTGGGCGGGCAAACAGTTCCACAACGGGACGTTTCTTCATTTTACATGCGGAAAAGGTGGATTTTTTTAGGAAATGGGTCTGCATCAGGGTTAATACAATTGCAGATTGAACGCCGCTTACCTCAAGTGGCCGGATGAAGGGGCAAGGGATTGGAGCGACAGGCTCCGTTCCGAACCGAACGACTGAAGAGGTCAGGGATTATGTCAGTACGGATGGCTTTGGCAAAATTGTGCGCTTGCACGTGCGGCGGTGCCCTTATCGGCGGCGGCGCGGTGCAGATTGCAGACCAGCGCCCGGCACAGGTGAAGGTGCACAAGGCCAAGAAGAAGGTGAAGGCCCGCAAGATCGCGCGCTACGCCCCTGTCCGCAAGGTCAAGCGCGTTCGCAAGGTTGTGCGCACCACGACCACCACCTGCATGCCGCAGCCTGTGGCGATTGCCCAGGGCATGCCGATGCCGATTCCCTATGCCCCGATGCCGCCCATGGGTGAAGTTGGCAGCAGCGGCGGCGGCGTTCCGGTCGTGATCGGTGGCGGCTGGGGTGGCGGCTTTGGCGGCGGCTTCTTCGGCGGTTTTTCGGGCGGCAGCAGCGGCGGCGGCAGCAGCACCGTTGTTGTATCGTCGACATCAACCGGCTCGACCAGCACCTCGTCGGGCGGCTCGGGTGGTTCGAGCACCTCGACTGGCGGATCGAGCACGTCGAGCACATCGGGCGGCGTTTCGACCTCGACCGGCGGTGTCAGCACATCGACTTCGACCGGTGGGGTCAGCACCTCGACCGGCGGCGTTTCGACCTCGACGGGTGGCGTCAGCACCTCGAGCGGCAATGTTTCGACCTCGTCGGGCAACAATAGCACCAGTTCATCGAGCTCGTCGTCGTCGTCCAGCAGCTCGTCCTCGTCCAGTTCGTCGTCGTCCAGTTCTTCGTCGGGTGGCGGCAGCACGGGCGGCAAGCCGGGCGGCAGCAGCGGCGGGCATCACGGCAGTAGCGGCGGCCACCATGGCAGCAGCGGCGGATCGGGCGGTTCGTCGGGATCGTCGGGCAGCAGCGGATCTTCGGGTTCGAGCGGTTCCAGCGGCGGTTCGTCATCGTCGAGCAGCGGTTCTTCCAGCTCATCCTCGTCGTCGTCCGGTTCATCGGGTGGCAGCACGGGCAGCACCGGCGGAACCAGCGGCGGCAGCAGCGGCTCCTCGTCTTCGTCATCGAGCAGTTCCTCGTCGTCCAGTTCATCGAGCAGCTCGTCGGGCGGTTCGTCGAGCTTTGGCGGCAGCACCAGCACCGGATCGACCGGATCGAGCGGTTCATCGTCGAGCAGCAGCTCGTCCAGTTCGTCGTCGTCCAGCTCCAGCTCTTCGTCTTCCTCGTCGAGCGGCGGCAGCTCGAGCAGCACTGGCGGCACCGATGTGCCCGCTCCGCCGATGGTCCTGCTTTTCGGCGCAGCAGCCGCAGGCCTGTTCGCCCGCCGCCGCAATGCGAAGAAAAAGCTGCCCAAGGCCGCCTGAGGCGTTGGCAATCTGAAATGTTGAGGGGGGCGGCTTGCGGGCCGCCCTTTTCGTTTATGAAGCTTGCGCCCGCGCGCCCCGCTCGGCATAGGCCTTGGCCATGCACGACCTGAAATCCATCCGTGAAAATCCTGCCGCATTCGACGCCGCGCTGGCGCGTCGGGGCGCGGCTGCTGTGTCCGCTGAAATCCTTGCGCTCGACGAACGCCGACGGTCGGTGCTCACCGAGTTGCAGGATGGCCAGTCGCGCCGCAACGAGGCGTCAAAGGCGATCGGCGC
This sequence comes from Sphingomonadaceae bacterium, assembly GCA_020847445.1. GTDB lineage: Bacteria > Pseudomonadota > Alphaproteobacteria > Sphingomonadales > Sphingomonadaceae > Sphingorhabdus_B. The sequence goes on from JADLBY010000038.1 coordinate 4,711, forward strand.
GGCGATGGCCAAGGGCGATAGCGCAACTGCCGATGCGCTGAAGGCCGAGGTCGGACTGCTCAAGGACAAGCTGCCGCAGCTGGAGGAGCAGGAACGCACGGTTTCGGGCGAACTGGACGCGCTGCTCGCCGCCATTCCCAACCTGCCTTTTGACGAGGTTCCGGTTGGGGCGGATGAGAATGACAATGTCGAAGTCAGCCGCTGGGGCAGCCCGCGTGCCTTCGATTTCGAGGCCAAGGACCATAGCGAGATCGGCCCGCCTTTGGGCCTCGATTTCGAAACCGGGGTGGCGATTTCGGGCGCGCGCTTCACCTTCATGCGCGGGCAGATGGCGCGCCTGAACCGGGCGCTTGGCCAGTATATGCTCGACCACCAGACCGGCAGCAACGGCTATGGCGAATGCGCGACCCCCTATCTGGTGCGCACCGAATCGCTGTTCGGCACCGGCCAGTTGCCCAAATTCGCGGAGGATAATTTCCAGACCACCGATGGCCGCTGGCTGATCCCGACCGCCGAAGTCTCGCTGACCAACAGCGTGCGCGAACAGATATTGGACGAGGCCGAACTGCCGATCCGCATGACCGCGCTGACGCCGTGTTTCCGTTCCGAGGCGGGGGCCGCGGGCAGGGACACCAAGGGGCTGATCCGCCAACACCAGTTCGAAAAGGTAGAGCTTGTTTCGATCACCCGTGCCGAGGATAGCGAGGCCGAGCATGAACGGATGACGGCGGCGGCGGAAAGTGTGCTGCAGACATTGAACCTGCCTTACCGCAAGCTGCTGCTGTGCACCGGCGATATGGGCTTTGGCGCGCGCAAGACCTATGATCTGGAGGTGTGGCTGCCGGGGCAGGGGCTGTATCGCGAGATTTCAAGCTGTTCGAACTGCGGCGATTTCCAGGCGCGCCGGATGAATGCTCGCTATCGCCCGGCCGCAGGCAAGGGGACGGCTTTTGTGCACACGCTCAACGGTTCGGGGCTTGCCGTTGGCCGCACGCTGGTCGCCGTCATTGAAAATTACCAGAATGCCGATGGCAGCGTGACGGTGCCCGAAATATTGAAGCCCTATATGGCCGGGCTGGAACGACTGGAGCCGATGGACTGATGCGTATTCTTCTCACCAATGACGACGGCGTGAACGCCCCCGGCCTCAAGGTGCTCGAAAAAATCGCGCGCGAATTCAGCGATGATATCTGGATCGTCGCGCCTGCCGAGGAAAATTCGGGGGCCGGCCACTCGCTGACGCTCACCCGGCCGGTTCGCATCCGCCAGCATGGCCACCAGCATTATTCGGTCACCGGAACGCCCACCGACTCGGTGATGATGGCGCTCGGCGTGGTGATGAAGGATGCCAAGCCCGATATAGTCCTGTCAGGCGTCAATCGCGGTGCCAATCTGGGCGACGACATCACCTATTCGGGCACCGTTTCCGCCGCGATGGAAGGGGCGCTGGCAGGCGTGCGCGCGATTGCGATGAGCCAGGTCTATGGCAAGGAAGGCATGGGCGATGCCGTGCCCTTCTCGGCAGCCGAAGCCTGGGGTGCAAGGGTGCTGGCACCGCTGCTCGAAACCCCGCTCGTTCCGCGCACGCTGGTGAATGTCAACTTTCCCGCCATTGCCCCAGATGCGGTCAAGGGCATTCAGGTCGTGCGCCAAGGCTTTCACGATTATAGCCGCGGCTCGATCGTCAAGGGCACCGATCCGCGCGGCTATGACTATTTCTGGTTCGGGCTGCACGGGGTCGAGCATACCTCGGGCCATGATACCGACCTTGAGGTCGTGGATGATGGCTTCATCTCGGTCACGCCGTTGCAGCTTGATCTGACCCATCGCGAATCGCTCGAGGCGCTGCGCTCCGCCTACGCCTGATCGCAGCCATTTGCGGACCCAGATAATCAGCCGGAATTAAAGGCCAACTGCCTTTGCGATGATCGCAATCGAGATGCCGAATAGTGCAATGCACAGCGGCACAGCCAGTATTTGCCCGGCAACCGCGCTGCGGCTCATCGGGCCGGTCCATGTCTGAAGCGGGCCGAGGCCGAGTTCAAACTGCGATTTCGTCCGGGGCCGGTTCAGGCCGAACAGGATGGCGGCAGTCCCGAAAAAGACAAAGGTGTAGGCGACGCTGATGACCAGCATGAACAGGCCCGAACGCTCGCTGCCGATGGCGGCAAAAAGTCCGGCGAAAAACAGCGCATAGGACGCCCACATGGCGTGCCAGATCGGCTTTGGAACCTGCAGATCGGTCGCTTCGGGGTTCTGCTTGCCCCCGCTTTCCGGATCCGGATGCGCGCCGGTGGCCTGCCGGTCTGGCAGCAGTTCTGCCAGGGTGGCGGTTTGCAGTTCATCAAGCATGTTGAACGCCTTTCATTCGGGAAGGGAGGAGGCCATCGCGGTGGATGTGAATGCCGGACAGCAGGCTGTCAGCGATCATGCGTGCGCGACCGGCGATTAACTGGCGGGCGGCATCTGACGGTGCGGTTTCGGCGAGCGTCTGTTCGAACAGAGCGAGCCAGTGATCAAATTCGACCGCGCCGATTTGCGGGATCGCCACATGTTTCAGCATCGGATTGCCCGAAAAACTGCCGCTATTGTGCAGCACCGACCGCCAGAATTGCTTCATGCGCTCCAGATGTTCGGGCCAGGCCTTGATCCGGCTGTTGAAAACCGGCCCCAGCATCGCATCGTAGCGGATGCGCGCATAAAAATTTTCGACCAGCAGGCCGATATATTCCTCGTCAACGCCGACGGCTTCTGCAGCGGCTTTCTTGGCATCGCGCGCGGAGGCGGCATGGGGATGCGGTGTCATGGTTCGACTCGATAAGTGGTATTTGAGATGCATCTATAAGCATATTGCCCGCAAAAGCAATATTTGATATGCAACTTTAATGCGATTGAACCTGCACACCGATTATGCGCTGCGGATATTGATGTATCTGGCTACCAAGTCCGATCAGGCGACCGTCGATGAAATCGCGGCGGCCTATGGGATTTCCCGAAATCACCTGATGAAGGTAGCGCGCAGCCTGGTCGAATTGCAGGTGATAGAGGCAAGGCGCGGGCGCAGCGGCGGCTTTGCCCTTGCCGTTGCACCCGAAGCCATCAATGTCGGCTTTGTCGTTCGCAAGCTGGAAAGCCTTGAAGGCTTCGTCGAATGTTTCGACCGCATGTCAAATGGTTGCCCCATCGCTGGTGCATGCGGTCTGCAGGGCGCGCTGAACAGTGCGCTGGCCGCTTTTCTGGAAAAACTGGATCAGTTCATGCTGTCGGACCTGATACCCGATCCCAACCGTTTCCTGCGGCAGTTGAACCGTGCTGATCAGGTGCCGAGCAGCGCGAAAACCAGGCCCATGGCAGCATAAAAGGCAATCCAGTAGCCGGCGTCGATCGCGAACAGCTTGCCCGATTTTCGTCCGTACAGATAATTGGTGCCGATCGCAGGCGCGACGAAGCCGACCGCGATACCTGTCGAAATCATCATCGTCCGCTGGAAATCGGCATCGAAATGCGCCAGCAAATGGCCGAGAAATACCGCAGACAAGATACTGAACAGAAATGTGATTCCGAAGATCTTTGCCATATTGGCCGAACCGATTTCTCCGTCGGAAAGCCCGATTTCGCGCTGCCATGCCTTGCCGAATAATGGCCCGTACCAGAGCCCGCCGACAAGGAAACCCGATACCGCCGCAACCAGTATCGCCAAAAGATTTGCGTTTGCCATGATGCGCTTCCTCCCGACCAGCATCATGCGCTTCAACGCTGCTCGTGACAAGCGGGCGCAAAAGGCCTAAGGGCGCGCGCTATATGGCAACGAAAATTCTGGAAGCGCCCAAGGTGGGCATGGTGTCGCTTGGCTGCCCCAAGGCGCTGGTCGACAGCGAACGCATCCTCACCAAGCTGCGTGCGGACGGCTATGCGATGTCGCCCGATTATGAAGGTGCGGACGTCGTGCTCGTCAACACCTGCGGTTTCCTTGATAGCGCGAAGGAAGAAAGCCTCGAGGCGATTGGCGAGGCGATTGCCGAAAATGGCCGGGTCATCGTTACCGGCTGCATGGGCAGCGAAGCCGAACTGATCCGCGCGCGCTTTCCCGAAGTGCTGGCGATCACCGGCGCACATCAATATGAGGATGTCGTTTCCGCCGTGCATGAAGCGGCGCCGCCTGCGCGCGGTGCCTTTGTCGACCTGATCCCCGAAGGCGGGCTGAAGCTGACGCCGCGCCACTACAGCTATCTCAAGATTTCCGAAGGCTGCAACCACGCCTGCGCCTTCTGCATCATCCCGTCGCTGCGCGGCAAGCTTGCCAGCCGCCGTATCGACGCGGTGCTGCGCGAGGCGGAAAAGCTGGTGTCGGCGGGCACGAAGGAATTGCTGGTGATCAGCCAGGACACCTCGGCCTATGGCGTCGATATCCGCCACGAGCCGCGCGAATGGAAGGGGCAGCAGGTGCGCGCGCACATGACCGATCTGGCGCGCGAACTGGGGCAGTTGCGCACGGCGGAAGGGCATGCCCCCTGGGTGCGGCTGCACTATGTCTATCCCTATCCGCATGTCGACGATGTCATCCCGCTGATGGCCGAAGGGTTGCTGACGCCCTATCTCGACATTCCGTTCCAGCACGCCGCCCCGTCGGTGCTGAAGGCGATGAAGCGTCCGGCGAACGAGGCCAAGGTGCTTGAACGCATCCGCAACTGGCGCGCGATTGCCCCGGACATTGCGATCCGTTCGAGTTTTGTCGTCGGATTTCCCGGCGAGACCGAAGCCGATTTCCAATATCTGCTCGACTGGCTGGACGAGGCGCAACTCGACCGCGTCGGCGCGTTCCGGTTCGAGCCGGTCGAAGGTGCGGCGGCCAATGTGCTGCCCGGCGCCGTGCCCGACGAGATCAAGGAGGAGCGCTACCAGCGGATCATGGAAGCGACCGCGGCGATCAGCGCTGCAAAACTGGCCGCGAAGGTCGGGCGCGCCCTGCCTGTCATCATCGACGAGGTCGGGGAAGCGAACGAAGCCGGCAGTATCGGTGCCACTGCGCGCAGCCAGGCCGATGCGCCCGAAATCGATGGCAATGTCTATCTGCGCGACGTTCCGGAATCGCTGCAACCCGGCGATATCGTTGAAGTTGTTGTCGAAGATGCCGATGAGCATGACCTGTTCGGGGTGATCGCCAGCGCCTGATGTAAACGGGTTGCAATTTGCAACCATGTAAGTAATTTCCTCTTAAACACACGCTTAAAAGCGGGCGCGCAAGAGGAGATATTGATGGCGGCACAGCAGCATGGCGGCGAATTTGACGTCCTGATTGTCGGGGCAGGGCTGTCGGGGATAGCCGCTGCGGCGCACCTGACCATGCAGTGCCCGGACAAGAGCTTTGCCATCGTCGAACAGCGCGCGGACATGGGCGGGACATGGGATCTGTTCCGCTATCCGGGCATCCGTTCGGATTCGGACATGCACACGCTGGGATACCGCTTCAAACCCTGGACCGAGGCAAAGGCGATTGCCGATGGCCCGGCGATCCACAAATATGTCCATGAAACCGCAGAAGAATATGGCATCACCCCGCATATCCGTTTTCGCCATCGCGTGCTGGGTGCCGACTGGTCGACCGAAAAAGCCTGTTGGACGGTAACCGCGCGCCGCGAGGAAGATGGGGCAGAGGTGCAGCTTAGCGCGAACTTCCTTTTCATGTGTGCGGGTTATTATGATTATGATCAGGGTTATCGGCCCGAATTCCCGCAAGAGGGCAGCTATACCGGACGCATCATCCATCCGCAGCACTGGCCCGACGATCTGAACTATGCGGGCAAGAAGGTGGTGGTGATCGGATCGGGCGCAACTGCGGTGACGATCGTTCCGGTGATGGCCGAAACTGCGGCCAAGGTTTACATGCTGCAGCGCACCCCGACCTATATGGTGTCGCGCCCGGCGAAAGACTGGCTTGCCAACAGCCTGCGGGCGATCCTGCCCGATATGACGGCCTACCGGATCACCCGTTGGCGCAATATCGCGATGCAGCGCTTTGCCTATAATATGGCACGCAAACGGCCGCAGAAAATGAGCAAGCGCTTGCTCGACATGGCGCGCAAACTGCTACCTGCCGACTATCCGGATTTTGAGAAGAATTTCACGCCGCCTTATACGCCGTGGGAACAGAGGCTGTGTCTGGTGCCCGATGCCGACATGTTCGACGCGATTTCGGGCGGAAAGGCAGAAATCGTCACCGATCATATCGACCATTTCACCCCGACCGGGATCAAGCTGAAATCGGGGCGCGAGCTGGAAGCCGATATCATCGTCACGGCGACCGGCCTCAACCTTGTGATGATGGGCAAGACCAATCTCAGCATCGATGGCAAACCCACTGCGGTCAGCGACCATGTCAGCTATAAAGGCACGATGTTCAACGATATCCCCAATATGGCGAGCGTATTCGGCTATGTGAATGCCAGCTGGACGCTGAAGACCGATATCGTCGCCGATTATGTCTGCCGCCTTTTGAAGACAATGGATGCCAAGGGTGTGCAGATCGCCAATCCGCACCTTGCCGACGCGGATATGCCGCGTCTGCCATGGGTCGATGATTTCTCGTCGGGCTATTTCGCCCGCTCGTTCGACAAGCTGCCCAAAAATGGCGACCGCCACCCCTGGCGCGTGCTGCAGGATTACAAGGCGGAAAAGAAAATCCTGACCGAAGAGCCTGTTGATGATGGCGTGATGCAGTTTTCCAATGCCGGGGCAATAGCGAAGCCGCTCGATGCTGCCGCTCCGATGCTCGAGGCGGCGGAATAGTCCTCACTCGCCGTCGGACGTGTCGCGCGTCGTAACCGCCGCAACCCGCCTTTCGGTCGCGGGTTCGGGTGCAACGACATGCGGCTTGCGGCGAACGATCCACAGCACGAAGGCAATCGCCGCCGAACCCAGCACAATAATAGTACCGGCCATCCCTGCAAAAACCCCGTACATCGGGCGCAGGTCGGGGGTATAGCTTTTGGCGACGGGGGTCTTGTCGTCGATCTTCCAGTAATCGACCTCATAGGGATCGTCGCCCAGCCGGAACAGCCGCACTTCGGCAGTCGCCCATTTGTCGCCGGTCTTTGCCGCATAGATGATGGTAACCTCTGAATCCTCTGGCCCCGTCTGGGCTGCGGGCTTGAAGGTAATGAAGCGCGGCGTAAGCGCAGGCGACGATTTCAACAGATTATGTTCTTTGGAAAATTGTGCCTGCAATTCATCGCGTGCCGCCGGTGCCACGATCTTTTCCGCCGCCGCCCTGTCGCCCTTTTGCAACGCAGACACAAAGGCGTCGGAAGTAGGGCCAATGCCCTTGGGCAATTCGATGACCCGTGGCTCGCTCCACGAACAGGCGGCGAGGAGGAAAAGGAATAATGGCGGCAATCGCTTCAGAAAATTCGCGCGAAAGGCCATATTGCTTCTCCCCCTGGTGAATCGATGCCGCTATCAAGGCTGAATGACCGACTATAGCAAATTGATCCAGCCCGATAGCGGGCAGACCGCGACCGAAATCGAAATTGTATCCAAAGAGGGTTTTGGCGACTGGTTTGCCCGTCAGCCGGGCCCCGTTCGCGCTGCCGCGACCGCACAGAAGCTTGACGGAAATGCCGGTGATTTTGCGATATTGCATATCCCGGGCAGCGACGACTGGAAGGCCGCGCTGATTGTGGCCGATGCAGCAAAGCTCGACCATTGGTCGCTCGCCAAGGCGGCGGAGGCGCTGCCAGAGGGCAGCTATCGGCTGTCGGGTGCCGAAACCGGCGATGCGCTCCTCGGCTGGCTGCTCGCGCACTACCGGTTCGATGACTATCGCAGCGAACCCAAATCGAAGGGCGCGCGCGTGCTCCTCACCAGCGAGCCGGGGCGGATCGAAAATGCGGTGCGGCAGGCGGAGGCTACCGATCTGGTGCGCACGCTCGTCAACCGTCCGGCGGGCGATCTGGGCCCCGAGCAACTGGAGGCCGAAGCGCAGCGGCTGGCCAAGGCGCACAAGGGCAGGCTGCATGTCACCAAGGGGCACGATCTGGAAACCGGCTATCCCTTGATCCACGCGGTCGGCAAGGCCGCATCGCGCGATTATGCGCCGCGCCTGATCGAACTCGAATGGGGCGATGAACGCCACCCCCGGATCGCGATTGTCGGCAAGGGCGTGGTGTTCGATTCGGGCGGGCTCGACATGAAGAGCGCGGTCGGGATGCGACTGATGAAGAAGGATATGGGCGGTGCCGCGCATGCGCTGGCGCTCGCCGAGTTGATCATGAAGGCGCATCTGCCGGTGCGGTTGCACCTGCTGGTCGCGGCGGTCGAAAATTGCGTTGCGGGCGGCGCGCTCCGCCCCGGTGACATCGTCAAAAGCCGCAGCGGTTTGCATGTCGAAATCGACAATACCGATGCCGAAGGGCGGCTGATTCTCGCTGATGCGCTCGCCAAGGCGGTAGAGGACAAAGCCGGGCTGATCGTCAATTTCGCCACGCTGACCGGTGCCGCGCGCGTGGCCCTCGGCCCCGACCTGCCTGCTTTGTTCGCCAATGACGATGAACTGGCCGAAGCCTTGCTCGATGCGGGCAAGGCGGTCGCCGATCCGCTGTGGCGGATGCCGCTGTGGAAACCCTATGCCGACATGCTCGACAGCGATATTGCCGACACCGCCAATGCCGGCGGCAGCTTTGCCGGGGCGATCACTGCGGCGCTGTTCATGCAGAAATTCGTGCCCGACGCGGTACGCTGGGCGCATCTCGACACCTTCGCCTGGCGGCCCACCGCCAAAGCGGGGCGGCCCAAGGGCGGCGAGGCCCTCGGCATGCGTGCCGTTTATCGCTACTTGTCGCAGGCCTATCCGGTCCGCTAAGGGCTTATTCACGTAAGACATCCGCCGCCCCAGCGCAGGCTGGGGCCCATCACGTCCCAAGGTTCAAACCGCCCAAGGTTCAAACCGCAAGACGAGATAGGCACCAGCCTTCGCTGGTGCGGCGTATCAGGGTAAGGGTTAAAATTGGCCAATCAGCCACCCAAACAGCGCGCGACCTATCGCCTCTCGGGGCATAGCATCGAAGGCGACAGGCGGACGACGCCGATTCGCGGCGATCTTGCCGACATAAAGCTCGCCGGAAAGCTGTTCGCGCCGCATTATGCAGTGCCGATGCTGCGCACGGGGATCGCGCCGGTGACAGAAATCCATGCCGAACCGCATCTGAGTTCGATGCCGGTCAGCGCGCTGATGCATGGCGAGGAATTTGCCGTGCTCGACGTCGCGGGCGAATGGGCCTGGGGCTATTGCCTGCACGACGACTATCTCGGCTATCTGCGCTTTGCCGATCTGGGTGACGATTTCACCGCGACCCATGTGGTAAGCGCGCCCGCGACGCTGCTGGTCGCACAGCCGACGATCAAGGCGCCGGTGCTCGCGCGCTATCCGATGGGGGCGCAGATCGTCTGTGGCGAGCCCAGCGAATGCGGGAAATATCTGGCGTGCGAAAATGGCTGGGTGCCGGTCGCGCATCTTTCCGAACCCGGAAAGGTCGAAGGCTCGCCCGCCGATCTGGCTGAAAAACTGGTCGGGGCGCCCTATAGCTGGGGCGGACGCAGCGGCGATGCGCTCGACTGTTCGGGGCTGGTGCAACTGGTATTTGGCCTCAAGGGCATCAAGGCCCCGCGCGATGCCGACATGCAGCAGGCGGGCTTTGGCGACGAATTGGGCGAGGGCGAGAAGCTGCAACGCGGCGACCTGGTTTTCTTCCCGGGCCATGTCGGCATCATGGCGGACGAGGCCAATCTGATCCACGCCAATGGCGCGGCGATGGCGGTATCGGTTGAACCCTTGGTGGACGCAGCGGCGCGCTTTGCCGGGCATGAGGTGCCGGTTTTGGCGCGGAAGCGGGTGGCGTTGTGAGCGCTTCTTCAATTTTCCTTCCCTCTCCCCTTGCGGGAGAGGAAAGACTTGGCTTGGCAGCTTGCTGCCTAGCAAGTCTTGGAGAGGGGGTGGCCGCCACAAGCCCTCTCCAATTGCGACTAGGCAACAAGTTGCCAAGTCTCCATA
>JADLBY010000039.1 GCA_020847445.1 Sphingomonadaceae bacterium
ACCAGTTCGGGAATGGCCGCCGTCAGCGCTTCCAGCACCATTTCCGACGCCTTGCGCGTCGCCACTTTTGCCGGGTTGGCAATCAGCGATGCCAGATAGTCCTGTAACGCGCTGCTTTGCGGCAATTCACCATTCATACGTCGCATAAACTCTTTGGCATTAGAATTTGTAGCTAAACGCTTTTCCCAATCTTCGCGAGTGCTGACTCCCCGTTTGCCAGCGGCGCGCCATGCATTGTGGATGTCGGCAGGAATTTCGAACGGCGGATAGTTCCAGCCCAGTTCGGCGCGGGCGGCGGCAATCTCTTCAGCGCCAAGCGGCGAACCGTGCGTGGCGGAAGTGCCCTGCTTGTTCGGCGCGCCCTTGCCGATCAGCGTCTTGCACGCAATCAGCGACGGACGATCATCCTTAAGTACAGCCTCTATTGCTCTTGAAATATCATCGAAATCATGGCCGTCGCAGCTTTCGACATGCCAGCCTGTCGCGGCATAGCGTGCCTTTATGTCTTCGCTGGTCGACAGGTCGGTGCTGCCATCGATGGTGATGCGGTTATCGTCCCACAATACGATCAGGCGGCCAAGGCCGAGATGTCCGGCAAGACCGATGGCTTCGTGGTTGATGCCCTCCATCAGGCAGCCATCGCCTGCAATCACCCAGGTGCGGTGATCGACCAGTTCATCGCCAAAAACCGCGTTCAGATGGCGTTCGGCAAGCGCCATACCGACGGCCATCGCCAAACCCTGCCCCAGGGGGCCGGTGGTGCTTTCGACGCCTTCAAGCTCGATATTTTCCGGATGCCCGGCACAGGGGCTGTGCAACTGGCGGAAATTGCGGATATTTTCGATTGTCGGGCTGGCATAGCCAGTCAGATATAGTGTCGAATAGGCGAGCATCGATCCATGGCCTGCCGACAGCACAAACCGGTCCCGATCGGGCCATTTCGGAGCAGAAGCATCATATTTCAGATATTTGGTGTAGAGGACGGTCGCAACGTCTGCCATGCCCATGGGCATGCCGGGATGTCCGCTATTGGCGGCCTGGACGGCGTCCATCGAAAGCGCGCGGATCGCGTTGGCCATCGTCTGAAGATCGGCGGACATGCAAATTACCCCTTTTGCCGCCGGTCAGAGACGGCCCCAGATCAAGAATTTCATGATGACTGCACGAGTCGGCTCGCGCCCCCCTTTGGGGAGCGAGACGGCACGGGTCAAGCCAAAGTCACGAAGTTTTGCGGCGATTGCGCGCAGATCATGCCCAGAACACGCGTTGCCAATCGCGGCGAATTTGCTAGTTTGTCAAAGGAACAGGGAGCAAGCCATGGCACAGCAACAATTGATCGAGGCTATCGGCAGGCTGGAGCGCGCCGTTTCCAGGCTTGAACGGGCTAAATTGCCGCTTGCCGGTGCGCCAGACCGGCAGCTTGAGCAGCGCTATTCGGCGCTGAAATCCGCAACCGAGCAGGCCGTCGCCGAAATCGACCGGCTGCTGGCAAGAGAGGGCGGCGTACATGGCTGAGGTACGGCTGAGCATAGTCGGGCGCGAGTATATCGTTACCTGCCGCGACGGCGAGGAGCATCGCCTGCTCGAACTGGGCCGGATGGTCGACGGCAAGGCGCGCGAAGCGGGCGGAAGCGCTGGAGGGCTGAACGAAAGCCGCCAATTGCTGTTCGCGGCATTGTTGCTGGCAGATCAGGTCAACGAGAATGACGGCAAAGCACCCGCGTCGCCCCCGGATGCGGCACAGATCGACGAGGCGACCGCCCGGCAAATGGCGCAATCGCTGGAAAAGCTTGCCGAACGCGTCGAATCTTTTGCGTCAGGGCTTGAGCAGGCGTCGCAAGACGCCTAAATTGGGGCTGGCGGGACTGCCCGGTACGAACTGAAGAGAACATCCCTGAGGCGATAAAATCATCCATGGGAGCTGTCCCTGCCCGGGCCATGCTGGTTACAGTGGGGTCCGGGTCATATGGCGCCCACCTGACGTCATGGCGTCAGAGGATATTCCGGGAAACGACCCATGGTGGTTCCGCTACATTTTCAAAGGGTTATAACGTGCCCGAAGGTGACGTCAAATCTGAGCTGCGCCGCAGACACCGGGCCGAACGGGATTTGTTCACGGCCAATCTGAGCGTTGGCGAAAAAGCCCTTTCCTTCAGCCATCTGCCCTCGCCGCTTGCCCGCTTGTGCAGACCCGGAACGGTCGTTGCGGGATATGTTGCAAAAGGCTCCGAAGCCGATCCCGCGAGGCTGCTGGCGGCGGCCGAAGCCCTGGGCTGCACCATCGCGCTGCCGCATGTGACGAGCAAGGTCGCACCGATGCGATTTCTGCGCTGGCAGACGGATACCCCGCTTGAAGAGGGGCCGTTCGGCCTTTTCCAGCCCAGTGCAGATGCAGACGAGGTCAACCCTGATATCGTGCTTGCACCGCTTGTCGCCTTCGATACGCGGCTGATGCGGCTGGGCCAGGGTGCCGGTCATTATGACCGGGCGCTGAGCATGCTGGAAAACGCCGCCGCTGTCGGCATTGCATGGTCGGTGCAGGAAACCGACATTCTGCCCACCGACGCCTGGGATGTCCCGCTGGACGCCGTGTTGACCGAAAGGAGCTGGATCAGCCGATGAGCCCACCCAATCCGCCGCCAAAGCCGAGCTGGCGCAAACCGGCAGGCATGTTCCTTATCCTTGGAATGATTGCATTTCTGGCATTTGTTGTGGCCAGCCAGTCGGCGACCATCGGCAGCTGGCCCGTCTGGGTTCAGGCGGTCATCTATCTGATATTGGGGGTTGTCTGGATTGTCCCGCTAAGGCCATTGCTGATCTGGATGGAAACAGGAAAATGGCGCGAGTGACGGGGCTCGAACCCGCGACCTCCGGCGTGACAGGCCGGCGCTCTAACCAACTGAGCTACACCCGCTTGATGCGGTGACGGCGC
>JADLBY010000040.1 GCA_020847445.1 Sphingomonadaceae bacterium
CGGAGGCAATCGCCGCTTGTGCACGGCGCAGCGATTCGATCGAATCATTGTCCTGATCCTCGCGGGTCAGTTGATATTCATTGGCGGTTTCCTGCGCAAAAGTGCCCATCGCGCGGCCGGGTTCATAGGCGTCTTCGAGGCCGTCGAGAAACATATGGTCATAGGCGGTATCATGGCCGATGCGCGCGCCCGAACGATGCTTTTTCAGGATATAGGGCGCGTTGGTCATGCTCTCCATCCCGCCCGCGATCACATAGTCGACCGAGCCAGCGGCAATCGCTTCGGCACCCATGATTACGGTTTGCATGCCGCTGCCGCACACCTTGTTCACGGTGGTCGCCTGCACCGATTTGGGCAGGCCGGCCTTGAGCGCGGCCTGGCGGGCAGGGGCCTGGCCCAGGCCTGCGGGCAGCACGCAGCCCATATAGATGCGCTCGATAGCGTCGCCGGACACACCCGCGCGCTCGACCGCTGCCTTTACCGCAGTCGCGCCCAGATCGGTGGCGGCCACATCGGCCAGCGCGCCCTGCATGCCGCCCATCGGGGTGCGGGCATAGGAAAGGATGACGACGGGATCGGTGCTGCTCATGGCTACATTCCTCTGGCTTGGGAGACGGTACGGATTCGCCCTTAATCCCGACAAAGCTGCAACACAATGCGCTGACGCGTTGCATTCTTATGCACAGATGTTAATCCCGCGATTAAATGAGGAGAGTGATATGACCGCCGACATGCAATCCATACTCGAAAGGCAGAAAGCCGCCTTCACCGCCGCAATGCCCGAGCCGATGTCGGTTCGGCGTGATCGCATGGAACGGGCGATAGCGCTGCTTGTCGATTACAAGGATGCATTCGCAAAGGCAGTCTCAGCCGATTTCGGCCATCGCAGCACCGAACAGACGCTGATGACCGACATCATGCCGTCGGTCAGCGCATTGAAGCATGCGAAGAAGCATTTCGAAAGCTGGGCGAAGGGCGAACGGCGCAAGCCGACTTTCCCGCTCGGTCTGATCGGGGCGAAGGCCGAGGTGGTCTTTCAGCCCAAGGGCGTGGTCGGGGTGATTGCGCCGTGGAATTTTCCGGTGGGCATGGTGATGGTGCCGATGGCGGGTATCCTTGCGGCGGGCAATCGCGCGATGGTGAAACCGAGCGAGTTTACCGAACGCGTGGCCGAGGTGTTTGCCGAGGCGGTCCCCAGATATTTCGCCGAAGAGGAAATGGCCGTGTTCACTGGCGGGGTGGAGGTTGGCACCGCTTTTTCGAAACTCGCCTTCGATCACCTGATCTTCACCGGCGCGACCAGCGTGGGCAAGCATATCATGCGCGCGGCGGCGGACAATCTGGTGCCCGTCACGCTCGAACTGGGCGGCAAATCGCCGACGATCATCGGGCGCAGCGCAGACAAGAAAAAGGCGGGCGAACGCATCGCGCTGGGCAAGATGATGAACGCCGGGCAGATTTGCCTCGCCCCCGATTATCTGCTGGTCGCCAAAGAGCAGGAGCAGGAGATGATCGACGGCGTCGTCGGCGGCGTGTCGGCGCTCTATCCAAAGCTGCTCAACAATGATGACTACACCTCGGTGGTCAATGGTCGCAACTACGATCGCCTGCAGGGCTATCTGGCCGATGCCCGCGACAAGGGCGCCGAACTGATCGAGGTCAATCCGGCGAACGAGGATTTCGGTTCGTCGAACGGCAACAAGATGCCGCTGACCATCGTCCGCAATGTCAACGACGATATGAAGGTGATGCAGGAGGAAATTTTCGGCCCGATCCTGCCGGTGATGACCTATTCGTCGATGGACGAGGCGATCGATTATGTGAACGCACATGATCGCCCGCTCGGGCTTTATTATTTCGGCAGCGACAAGGCCGAGGAAGACCGTGTCCTTACGCGCACCATTTCGGGCGGCGCGACCGTCAACGACGTGCTGTTCCACAACGCGATGGAAGACCTGCCCTTTGGCGGCGTCGGACCATCAGGCATGGGCAATTATCACGGCGCGGACGGCTTCAGGACTTTCAGCCACATGCGTGCGGTCTATCGGCAACCTTCGATGGACGTCGCCGGAATGGCCGGGTTCAAGCCGCCTTATGGCAAATCGACGCACAAGACGCTGGCGCGCGAACTGCGCAAGTAGGCTTGCGCCCCGGCGGGAGCTTCGCTAGAGGCTCCCCCGCAATGCCCCTGTGGTGGAATTGGTAGACGCGCTCGACTCAAAATCGAGTATCGAAAGATGTGCCCGTTCGAGTCGGGCCAGGGGCACCACATCCCTAAACCTGTTGCAAAATGATACGTTCGCGCCTGCGTCCGTTATTAACCACCTTTGCCTCTCGCCAATATCCCTAATGAATCGTTAACGTCTGCGGTAACGAAAAGATTAAGGGGTAGGCGATATGCAAAGGAAGCTGGTTCAGACAAGCGAAGGTGCCCGGCATCCGTTCCGTCAGGCATTGGCACCGCATGTTTTCGCGGTACCGGCCGAATGGAAGCCAAAGCCCCTGAAATGGTGGCAGCGCGAGGACGCGCATTTGTTTGTCGTCAGTTTTGGCGCATTCTTCACGGTGTTCTACACCTTTATCGCCTGAGCGGCTCAATCGCAGGCCAGATGCAGTTTCTGGCTTATCCACGCAGAAACCAGACATGCGGCGGCGATCAGGAACAGGGTATCCGCCGTCGAGACATTCATGGCCGTCAGCAGCCCGTAAACCAGCGCGCCCAGCACCATCGCCCCCGAATTGACGATGTTGTTCGCGGCGACAGTGCGTGCCGTTTGCGATTTGCCGACCGTGGTCGTCAAAAAGGCGTACAGCGGCACGACGAACATGCCGCCCGCCACGGCAATGCCCAGCAGCGCGAGCAGGATGATGTCACCCTGCGAGAGGGCCCAGAACTCGGCATAGTTCAGCAACGTATCGGCATCGCCGGGCGTATCGGGAACATGCACCCAGCCTTTGACCGCCCACCATAACAGCAGCACAAACGCCCCCATCGTCAGCACCGAGGCAGGCGCATATTTCGCCGAAACCTTGCCCGCGAGGATGCGGTTGATAAGCACCGATCCGATCGAGACGCCGACCGAAAAGATCGCCGTGAACATCGTTGCCACGGTATTGTCCCCGCCCAGCGCATTTTTCACCATCGGCGGGAATTGGGCCGCCAGCACCGCGCCAATGGCCCAGAAGAAACTGATCGCCATGATCGCGAGGAACAGGCGCGGCACATGCATGGTGTCGCGCACCAGCGTCCAGCTCGACCGGAAAATGTTCCAGTCTATGCCGCCGCGTGGCGCATCGTCTTCCGGCGGCGCGGGTGGAACGAACTGTGCGGCAGCCCTGCCGATCAGGGCCACAAATATCACGCCTATTGCCGAGATTTTCGGATCGAGAATGCCGCCGACAATGGTGCCGGACAGGATGGCGATATAGGTTCCCGCCTCGACCAGTCCGGTGCCGCCAAGGACTTCCTGATCCTCCAGATGCTGGGGCAATATGCCATATTTGATCGGCCCGAAAAAGGTCGAGTGCACGCCCATGGCAAACAGTGCGGCAAACATCAGCGGGATGCTGTGCAACCAGATGCCTGCAGCACCTGTCATCATGATCGCGATCTCGGCTGTCTTCACCAGACGGATGATGCGGGTCTTGTCGCCGCTGTCCGCCAGTTGCCCCGATATCGCCGAAAGCAGAAAAAAGGGCAGGATGAATATCCCGCCCGCCAGCGCGTTATAATAGGCCTCTTCCGCTTCGCCGCCCTGCAGGATCGAGTAGGTGACAAGCATCACCATCGCCATTTTGAAAAAATTGTCGTTGAAGGCGTTCAGAAACTGGGTGACGAATAGCGGAAGAAAGCGCCTTTTCCGCAGCAAAGCCATCGATGTCTGCATGTAGACGCTCTTCCCCCAAATGCTTTCGCTTGCCCTAGCGGGCGCGTTTCACAGGGCAAGGCCTTTTTCCGTACAAGCCACATTTTGGGCGGTGATTTTGCCAATGAAAGGCGCTAGGACAACCGCGTGTTGAGCCTGCCAAACATATTGACGCTGTCCCGCATCCTGGCCGTTCCCATTCTTGTCTTTTTGCTGTGGCCCGGAACCAGGCCGCATAGCATGCAGCCACTGCCGCTCGACTACGGTCTGGCCTTCGCGCTTTACTGCCTGATGGGGATTACCGATTATTTCGACGGCTATCTGGCGCGCGCGCAGGGCACGGTTTCCAAGCTGGGTGTGTTTCTTGATCCGATTGCGGACAAGATCATGGTCGGCGCGGTCATCCTGCTGCTGGTGTTCACCCGCGATATTGAAGGCTGGCACGTGATCGCGGCGCTGATCATCCTGTTGCGCGAAATCACCGTATCGGGGTTGCGCGAATTTCTTGCCGGACTGCAGGTGTCGGTGCCGGTATCGCAACTGGCGAAGTGGAAAACCACCGCCCAACTGGTAGCTTTTGGCGGGCTGATCCTCGCCGGGGCATTGCCGGCTTGGCTGTGGCTGAAACCCGCGGCGCTATTCCTGCTGTGGGTGGCGGCGGTGCTGACGATGATAACCGGGTGGGATTATCTGCGCGTCGGCATCAAGCATATGGATTGAACATGAAACTGGTCTATTTTGCGCGCGTCCGCGAGGCGCTTGGCTGCGATAGCGAGGAAGTGGACATTCCGCAGGAACTGCGGACGGTCGGTCAGGCGCTTGATTGGCTGGCGGCGCGTTCGCCACGCCATGCCGAAGCCTTTGCCGATCGCACAAAGTTGCGTTTCGCGCTCGACCAGCACATGGTGAAGGCCGACGCGGCGATTTCGGGGGCGAGCGAATTTGCCATTTTCCCGCCGGTCACGGGCGGATGATCCGGGTTTCGGTCCAGCATCAGGGATTTGATATTTCTGCCGAAACGGCGGCCCTGGAGGCAGCGGGCGTCGGCGCGGTTGCCTCATTCTGCGGTATTGTGCGCGGCGGTGACGGGGTAACCGCGATCGAGCTGGAACATTATCCCGGAATGACCGAGGCGAGCCTGCGCGAAATTTGCGATATGGCGGTGGAGCGGTGGGGGCTTGCAGGTTGCACGATCATCCATCGTATCGGGCGGATGGAACTGGGCGAAGCCATCGTGCTGGTCGTCACCGCCTCGGCCCACCGTGCAGCCGCGCTCGAGGCGTGCGCCTTTCTGATCGACCGGCTGAAAACCGACGCGCCGTTCTGGAAGCGGGAATTTCGCGGCGGCGCGGCACAATGGGTCGAACAGAAAGCGTCCGACATCGAACGCGGCAGCGAATGGGATGGACGCGCATAAGCACTAAGCGGGGTGAGAGGGATATGGGGACAAGACACTGGATCGCGGTCGGCGCAATCGCACTGGCCACGACAGCGCCGGTTCCGGCCCGGGCGGGCGAGGCCACAGAGGCAGCGACAGGTTTTTCGATCAGCAGGACGCGCATCGACGCGGCGCTGGAAAAGATGGTGCGCGACGGCAGGGCGGCCGGTGTTTCGGTGCTGCTATGGAAAGATGGCCGCGAGGTCTATTTTGGCAAGTCGGGCCAAGCCGACCGCGAAAATGGCATGCCGATGGCGCGCGACACGATCGTGCAGATCTATTCGATGACCAAGCCCGTTACCGGGGTCGCGCTGATGCAATTGTGGGAGCAGGGCCGGTTCGGCCTGGACGACCCTGTGGCGCGCTATCTGCCCGAATTTGCCAATATGCAGGTCTATGCCGGCAAGGACGCGAACGGTGTCGCCCAATATCGCCCCGCCAGCCGCCCGATCAGCATTCGGGATCTGATGCGGCACACGGCAGGCTTTGCCGGTGAGGGCAATGAAACGCCCGCGCATGAAGCCTTCACCCTCGCCAAACCGTCGGCGCTCGACCATGATCTGGCCGAACTGGGCCGCCGACTGGCGCGCGTGTCGCTGCTCCACGATCCCGGCGAACGCTGGGTTTACGGTATTTCGGTCGATGTGCAGGCGCTGCTGGTCGAGAAGCTGTCGGGCCAGCCTTATGCCGCCTATGTCCAGCAGCACATCCTTGCTCCGCTCAGGATGCGCGACACCGCGTGGCGGCAACCGGATGCCAATCTTGCGCGCTTTGCTGCGCTCTACAAGCGCAGGGACGGCAAGCTGGAACGGACGGGCGATGCCGCTGCCCGCACGCTGAATTTCAACGATAACAGGCTTACGCCCGGGGCCTATGGCCTTGCCTCGACGCTCGACGACTATATGCGCTTCGCCCGGATGCTTTTGGGCCGGGGTGAACTGGATGGCGTGCGCATTCTGAAGCCCTCGACGGTTGAGCTGATGGCGACCGACCAGCTCGACCCGCAGGTGAAGGACCGGCAATGGCTGCCGGGAAAAGGCTCGGTCGGTTTCGGTTTCGATTTTGCAGTGCGCAAATCGGCGCCGCAGACCGCCGCTGAAAATCGCGGCGCAACCGGCGAGTTTTTCTGGGACGGGGCTGCGTCCACCTTGTTCTGGGTCGATCCGGCCAACAATCTGACGGCTGTCTATTTCGCGCAGGTGATGCCCTTTGACGGCACTTTGCACCATGACATCCGGGAGGCCGTTTACGGGCCGGACTATCTCGGCCCTCCCGGTGACTAGCTCTTGCTGACCAGTTGACGCATCGTTTCGGCGAGCAGTTCAAATTCCGGCTGGCGCGGGCTGTTGGTGCGCCAGACGAGCGCGATCTCGCGGCTGGCGTGCGCGGCGTCGAGCGGGCGTGCCTCGACCTCGGTGCCGTTGAGCAGGCCATTCCGTACCGCAATTTCGGGTATCAGCGTCTGGCCCAGGCCATTGTCGACCATCTGGATCAGCGTATGCAGCGAGGTGCCGAGCATCGTTGCCGAGGCGCGCAGTTCGGGCCGGTTGCACGCGGCAAGCGCATGGTCCTTCAGGCAATGGCCGTCGACGAGCAGCAACAGGCGCGATTCGTCGATCATTTCGGGCACGATGGTGCTGGGTGGATTGTCCGGTTCGCCCTTGGGAAAGGCGACGAACAGCCGGTCATCGAACAGCTTGGCATGTTCGGTATCGCCACAGCCATAGGGCAGCGCGAGCAGCACGCAATCGACCTGGCCGCGGTGCAGCGCGTCGCAGGCGGCGGCACTTGTCTCTTCGCGCAGATAGAGTTTGAGGTCGGGATATTTCTTGCGCAGCGCGGGAAGCAGCCGGGGGAGCAGGAAGGGAGCGATGGTGGGGATCACGCTCATCCGCAATTCGTCGGCCAGTGGTTTGCCCGCGGCGCGCGCCATATCGGCCAGTTCTTCGGCTTCGCGCAATATGCGATGGGCTTTGGCGACCATCTTCCTGCCGAGCGGGGTGAAACGGACGACCCGGCGGGTGCGCTCTACCAGCACAAGCCCGAGCAGCGATTCCAGCTCCCGGATACCGGCTGACAGGGTTGATTGCGTGACGTAGCAGGCATCGGCAGCCTTGCCGAAATGGCCATGTTCCTCGAGCGCAACCAGATATTGCAGCTGTTTGAGCGTTGGCAGATAGGTCGACATATAACGGTCCGATCGATTAATCCGGGTCAATTAATCGCTATGTCCGATATAATCCATGTTTTTCCTTTGACCAGTGTCAACAGGTCTGGAATATTTTGCGCGAGCGCTTAACTTTACATGCGTAACAAACGAATGGCCAATGCGGACGGCAAGTTCGCACAGCGGGTTGCGGGAGGTGAAAGGCCATGTTGGGAAATTTTGTCGAGTATCTCGACTCGATCAAGGCACGCGATCCCGCGCCGCGCACGCGCTGGGAAATATTGCTTTATCCGGGTGTCTGGGCACTCGGGCTGCACCGCGTCGCGCACTGGCTGTTCAGGGGGGAGATGTTTTTCCTCGCGCGGTTCGTGAACCATATCTCCCGTTTTCTGACCGCGATTGACATTCATCCCGGCGCGGTGATCGGGCGCAACTTCTTCATCGATCATGGCTTTGTCGTTATCGGTGAAACGGCCGAAATCGGCGATAATGTCACCATCTATCAGGGCGCGACGCTGGGCGGCACCAATCCGACCAGCGGGCAGGGCGGCAAGCGCCATCCGACGATCGGCGACAATGTGATTATCAGCCTGGGCGCCGCCATTCTGGGGCCGCTGACGGTGGGTGCAAACAGCCGGATCGGCGCAAATGCCGTGGTCACCCGGGATGTGCCCGAAGGCGCGACGATGGTCGGCATTCCCGCCAAGCCGACGCTCGTCGAGGTCAAGCCAGAGACGCAGAACTTCGTGCCCTATGGCACACCGTGCTGCGACCGGTTCGATCCGGCGACGCAAAAGCTTGAAATATTGCAATGCGAGATGGAAACCATGCAGAAACGCCTCGCGCAACTGCTTGAGGAACGCGATGCTGTCGCCGCTGCAAAAAGTTCGGCGCGCAAACGCGGAGGTGGCAAGTCGGCTTGAGCGCGATCATTACGCCTTTTCCCCTTGCCGCGCGGTTGCCGCGCCAGGTGGGCTTTGAGCGTGACGAACTTACCCGCATTCTCGATCTATATGGCCGCATGGTCGCGGCCGGAAACTGGCGCGACTATGCGATCGACCTCGGCCGTGACATCGCGATCTTTTCCGCCTTTCGCCGCACCGCCGAGCGCCCCGAATATCGGATCGTCAAGGATCCCTCGCTGCGCAACAAGCAAGGCATGTGGGCGCTGGTCGGGGAAGCAGGGGCGATCCTCAAACGCGGCCACGAACTGGTGCCGGTGCTCGCGCCGGTCGAGCGGAAGTTGCTCAAACTGGTTGAGGATTAGGCACTCACCGGCAGCGTCGGCCAAAATTCGGCTATCTCACCCCCGTCGAAAACCGCAATGTCACCAAATTGCAGGAACAGGGCTTCGCTCTGGTCGGGGCGCAGGAAAATGGTGTCGCCCGGTTTCAGGCTGATCTTCCTGGAACCGGTCAGCAATTCCTGATTGGACGAACGGCCGAACAGCTTGGAATATTGCAGGCCTTCGGGTGATGCGGGCTTGGCGAGCCAATGGCCGCCATGGATGTAAAAACCGCGCTCGCTGTTGCGATCCCACCAGTGCAACGCACCTGACAGCGGCTCGAGGCCGGGCACTTGCTGGTCGCCACTCGCCTTCAGCACGGGCGTGGCGATGAAGGCGGCTGGCATGAGGTCGCTCAGGTCGTCATAGTCAAAATCGCCGGGTTTGACGAAGGCGGAACCGACCGACACTTCATTCGCCACGGTTCCCTGGCAGTGGCGGCGGAAAGTCGGGCTGCCCGCGCCGTTGAGGGTCATCGCCGACACATCGAGATTGGCGGCCTTCAATATATCGATGGCGTTTTTGTAGGCGACCTGCGTTGCCGCATAGGCCTTTTCGGGGCTCGGCATTTTGGGAACATGCGGGTCATAGCCCATCAGTCCGGAAATCTTCGCGCCGCCGGATTTGGCAGCCTCAACCGTAGCGGAAAGTGCTGCTGGATCGGCAAAGCCACCCCGGTGGAGGCCGACATCGATCTCCAGATTGGCATTCAACTGCAGTCGGCGTGCCTTTGCCGCTGCGGCATATTCCGACAGGCGCAGCGGCGTGTCGATCAGCCATTGAACCCGGGCCAGCGCATCCGCGCCCGCCGTGTCGGCGACACGCGCAAATTCGCCAACCGGCAGGGGCTTGCCCATCAGATAATCGGCATCGGGATGAAGCGGCAGCAATTGCAACAGCATTTCCGCGCTGAACACCATCAACCGGTCGCTGCCCATGGCGGTGAGAAGCGTGTCGAGCAGCTTGGGCGAGGGCAGCGACTTGGCGACGACGCGCAAAGGCAACCCCGCCTTGTCGACACTCCGCCGGATCGCCTTCGCATTGGCTTCGAGCCGCTGCCGATCGACCACGAGCGTCGGGCGGTGCAGCCTGGCACGGCCAAGCGCGTCGGCCAGTTTCCGGAAATAATCGCTGTGCATTGCACCCTCCTCGGCCGGGCGCAGCAGCATTGCACCGGCTCCCGCCGCAATCAAGGCACCGCTGCCGATGACGAAGGTACGGCGCTTCATCCGAACAGCCTGTGAAGGAATGGATTGGTCATCCGGCCAGCGGGATCGACCGAGCGACGAACCGCAGCCGCATCGGCAAAATGCGGGTAAAGGCGCTTCAAATCATCGGCTTTCAGCGAATGCAGCTTGCCCCAATGCGGCCTGCCGCCAGCCTCGCGGAAAAGCGGTTCGGCGAGGCGGAACATCCAGTCATGATCTTCCTTGTACCAGGCGTGCACAGCTATCGAGCCGCTTTCGCGTTCGTAAAAGGGCGAGAGCCAGGCGTCGTCGGCGGCAATGATGCGGGCTTCGATCGGGAAGAAAACGCCGCGCGCATCGCTTTCGATCCGGCGGATGATTGCGCGCAACACACCCACCTGTTCGGCAATCGGCAGGTGATATTCCATTTCCTTGAAGCGCACGGGTCGCTCGTTTGACAGCAGCTTCCAGCCTTCGTCGATGGCAATTTCGGGCTGGATATCGGCCATCGCCGATTGCGCCGCACGCCTGCGCAGTTCAGGCGCGAATTCGAACAGGTCGCGCAGCGATTTCAGATCCATCAGCGTATCGCTGTCCTGGTCGGCCCCCCGCGGCTGCACCGGTTCGGTCGTCGTGTCGTGCGTGATCAACGCCGATTTGCCGGTGAAGGGCAGGACGAGAAACTCGGCATTGCGGTGCCGCTCTGCGAGTGCAGGCCATTGGCGCAGCATATCTTCGGTATCGACCAGTGAAACAACTTTCCTGATCCGTTCGAGCGGCCGGTTCTGCAGCGTCACTTCGCTGACCACGCCAAAGGC
>JADLBY010000041.1 GCA_020847445.1 Sphingomonadaceae bacterium
ATCTGTGCCTGCTCGCCCTCCACAAGTTCGGGGCGCCAAACATCGAAAATCAGCACCAGGCGATCCTGCTGACTATTGTTCCAGGCTTCATGTTCGACGGTATCGTCGAAAATAATGACTTCGCCCTCTTTCCAGTTGATCGTCCGTTCACCGACACGGAAGCCGCAATCCGGCGGGACGATAAGCGGGAGGTGGCAAATGTAGCGGCAATTCACCATCCCGGTATGCGGCGGAATCTTCGACCCGGCGCGCAACAGAGATAGCATCACCGAAGGCGCGCGGCTTCCGATGTGGCATAACGGAACATGCTTCATCACGGCATCGAATATCCGGGGGCAATGGACAATATGCTCGTCGACCGGCGCGCCATTTTCCCAAAGGAACAGCGTGCTCCAATCCGGGTTTTCCAGAAGCCCGTGAACGTCGCCCTGCGGACGCTGCGCGTTGGCCTTTACATAAGGCTGAAAGTCCGCCTTGCCGTCCAGAAGACGTCGCGCTTCGTCGCGCATCGCGCCAAATTCGGCCCGCAAGCGGGGCACCCATTCGAACCCCGCCGGATCGGCGAACTGCACATATGGCAGATCAGGATAATAATAGACCAGCGGCATCTGCGGATAGCGCTGATAGGCTGGCGGACGATCACGCTCACCCAACATCATTTCGAGCGACTTCTGGAAACGCGGATGGCGCATTGCCAACCCAAACCCGGCCTTTTCAAGCGATCCGAGCATATGATCGCGGAACAGGGCATCAAACCAGGCCACCAGTTGCTCGGCGCGGTTGAAAACGGCGCGATCCGCAGCCGGTTGCACCCCCTGCTGCGCATATAATCGCACAACGGACCTATAGAAGCTTGCGGCGGCTCGATGATCCCCTGCATGGAACCTGTGATCGGCCTTGTCCATCAACGCGCCGACGTCGAATCGATTCGCGCGCAGTCGCCGTTCGGCGTCCGCTTCGGCTGTAGATGGCAGGGGCACAGCGGGGGCAGTAGTCATATTTGCTGGTTCCGGTAATTGCGTAGCGGACGCAAGAGGCAATCGCGAGAAATCGACTAGGTCTTACGATCCAGTTCCGCGTTCAGCCTGAGGCTGGCCCTCCAGAAGAAGAAGGCGGGAACCAGTCCCAATAGCGCCGCACCATAGAGCACCCATCGCACGCTGTCGTCTCCCGCCACAGGCTTCACAATATCGGACAGGATGCCGAAGAATAGCGGGCCTAAACCCAGGCCGATCAGATTCTGCGCGAAAAGCATCACTGCGCTGGCCATCGCCCGCGCGCGGATCGGCACCAGCCCCTGAGCGCAGGAGTAGGTAGGTCCGACATAGAGCGAATTGAAAAGCGACGGCAGCATGATCAGCAGCAACGCAACCCACCAGTTTTCCACCCAGTAGGCGGCGATCGCGAGCGGAATGGCCAATGTCATGCCGATGGCGGGCGCTGTCAGCACGTGACGGCGATTGTCCTTGCCGAAATTGTCGGCGAACCAGCCTCCCGCCCAGGTTCCGATGATGCCGGCCACGCCGCCGCCAATGCCGAACCAGAAACCAACCTCACCCGGCGACAACGCATGCGTGCGCTGAAAAAAGATGGTGGTCCAGGTTGCCTTGCCATAGCCCAGAAAGGCCGCCGAAGCACCGGCGATCGCCAGATAGACAAAGGCGCGCGATCCCAGAATCTCCCGCAACGCTGCCCGGGTCGAAAGCTCTTGCACCACCTTCCGCTCCGCAACAACACCGGACATGCGGGGGTCTTTCAACACCAGCCAGACGATCAGCGCCATCACTATGCCGGGAAGTCCAGCGACGAAAAATGCGACCCGCCAGCCAAAATTATCCGCGATCATCCCGCCCAGAACCATGCCCAGCAAGCTGCCAATCGGAATACCGAGCGAATAGAAGGAGATTGCCGAAGCGCGTTTCTCAGGCGGTGCAAGATCGGAGATGAGCGAGTGCGCCGCCGGGGTGCAGCCCGCTTCCCCTACCCCGACGCCAATTCGGGAAAGGAGCATCTGGACAAAATTCTGGGCAACGCCGCACAGACCAGTCATCGCGGACCAGATGATCAGCGACCCCGAAATAAGGCCTACGCGATTGGTCGTCGAGCGATCGGCGAATTTGGCAATCGGAATGCCCAAAAAGGTATAGAAAGCGGCAAAGGCGATTCCCGCCATCATCCCGATCTGCCAATCTTTCAGACCCAGATCTTTGCTTATCGGCTCGGCCAATATGTTGACGATCTGCCGATCGAGAAAATTGAAGATATAGACGATGAGCAGAACCCAGAGCGTCACACGCAACGATTTGGGCGATTTCGGCAGGTGGCCCTGTGCGGAATCCGTCGTCAACAGCTGTCTCCTCAATACAGGAGATAGCGCTGCCTCTCCTCGCCCCAATTGTCTTCGTCTGCCTTTACCATTACGTCAAGATCGGATGGCATTGCAGCAGCCTCGTCGACCCATTGGCGCAAGCCGGGTCCGCCGTTGATGACGTCAATCGCAAGCACATCGTCGGTATATTCATATTTGAAGTCTGTGCCGCGCCAGATCGGATAGTCCGGATAGAGACGTCGAATGGCCTTGAATGCCAGAGCCTGCAAACGCCATGGCTGAAACAGTTGATGGCTATAGAAGCCGCCTTCCGCATGGATGTGCACACCGTGGCACATCTGGCCGACATGCTTGTGGAAAGTGGGCTCGAACCAGATTTCGCGCATGATGCATCCGCGCAGCCATTTGGGAGCCAGCCTGTCCATTTCTGCCATTATCAAACGCGCGTCGATGTCGGGTGCACCGAACAGTTCCAGCGGACGTGTCGTGCCCCTGCCCTCGCTCAGCGTTGCGCCTTCGAGCATCACCGTGCCTGCATAGGCGCGTGCCATATTCAGATTGGCAGCGTTGGGACTGGGGTTGATCCAGACACGTTCCTCTGACGGCCAGCCAAAACCGGGCGCATCGTCAGGATGATAGCCGTGCATTTCGATTACGCGATAGTCGACATCGAGTTTGTAATGGTCGATGAACCATTGCCCCAACTCCCCCAGCGTCAGGCCGTGGCGCATCGGGATGGGGGCGGCGCCGACGAAGCTTTCCCAACCAGCTTGCAGCGTGAAGCCTTCAATCGGGCGGCCCGCAGGATTTGGCCGGTCGAGCACCCATACGGTCTTGCCATGCCTGGCTGCCTCTTCGAGGATGTAAAGCAAGGTGGTGATAAAGGTGTAGATGCGGCAGCCGAGATCCTGCAGGTCGACGAGCACGACATCGAAAGTCGACATCATCTGCCCGGTCGGGCGGCGCACCTCGCCGTAGAGACTGAAGACGGGGATGTTATAGGCCGGATCGGTATAGTCGGGCGATTCGACCATATTGTCCTGCTTGTCCCCCTTCAGGCCGTGCTGCGGGCCGAATGCCGCCGAGACGTTGACGTCTCCGGTGGCAATCAGCGCATCGAGCGAATGCTGCAGCCCCACAGTTACCGATGCCGGATGGGCAACCAGCGCAACCCTTTTTCCGGCCAGTTCGCGGCGCAGCTCGGGTTCGGAAAGCAGGCGGTCGATACCGAATTTGATCATGATCTGGCTCGTGCCGGAAGTCGCAGCGTAAAGCAATCGGGATGGTGAAAGTCGGGTGCCCCGACCGGATGGGTGAGCGACCAATAGGATTTGGTGCCGTCGCGTTCCTCGATCACCGCCGTAATGGCCATTTGCAAATTGGCATCGCGCAATGCCGGTGGCAATTCGAACATCGCTATGAATGCGAAATGGCTTTGGTCGCCGTCGTAGCTCAACTCCGGCAACGAAGCCATCGGCAGATCGACCATATCGCTGCGGTAGTCGGCAAAGCTATAGGCCGCCCACGCGCTCGACGGCGCAAAATTGAACTCCAGATAGCCGACCTTGCCAGCTTCTCTTACAAAGGCTTCAAAGCAGGTTGTTTGCCAAAGCTGGTCGCGGCGCTCGGGCTTTCCCGGCTTCCCCAGCTTCAGGCCGCCGGGCGGCGCATCGACATCGTACCGAATCCGGATGCTGCCATCCTGCTGTCGTGCGATGTCTATGGCAATGCCCCTGGTCAATTTAGCCGGGGTCGCCGGATGACAAGTCATAGAATGCGTGGCCAAGCGCGAAACTCCATGCTAGGCGGCCCCGAATTCTATCCAGAGACCAAAATGAGCCAGTATAAATCCGATCTTCTGCGCCTACTCGATAGTCGCGGCTATATCCACCAGCTAACCGATGCCGAGGGATTGGACGCGCTTGCGGCAAAGCAGATTGTGCCTGCCTATATCGGTTTCGACGCCACTGCGCCTTCGCTGCATGTCGGATCGCTGGTGCAGATCATGATGTTGCGCCGGCTTCAGCAAACCGGCCACAAGCCTGTTGTCCTGATGGGCGGCGGCACCACGCGCATCGGCGATCCGACAGGACGTGACGAAAGTCGCAAGATGCTCAGCGACGAGGCTATCGAAGCGAATATCGCCTCGATCAGAACGGTTTTTGCACGCTTCCTTGATTTTGGCGATGGTCCGACCGACGCGGTCATGGTCAACAACCATGACTGGCTGGGTCAGCTCGGTTACATAGAGATGCTGCAAAAGGTGGGTACGCATTTCACGATCAACCGGATGCTGTCGTTTGATTCCGTCAAACTACGGCTCGATCGCGAACAGCCGATGACCTTCCTCGAATTCAATTACATGATCCTCCAGGGTTATGACTTCCGGCATCTGGCGCAGGAAATGGGCGTGCGCCTGCAGATGGGCGGATCGGACCAGTGGGGCAACATCGTCAACGGCATCGAACTGTCGCGCCGCATGGACGCGCTGGAGGTATATGGCCTGACAACGCCGCTGCTCGCCACCGCCGATGGCAGCAAAATGGGCAAGACCGCGAAAGGCGCTGTCTGGCTGAACGGCGACCAGTTGCCTGCCTATGACTATTGGCAATTCTGGCGGAACACGCAGGATGCCGATGTCGGTCGATTCCTGAGGCTGTTCACGGACATTGACCTGGACGAAATCAAACGGCTCGAAGCGCTTGAAGGCTCCGACATCAACGAGGCGAAGAAGGTTCTGGCCGACGCCGCAACGACGATGGCCCATGGGCAAGATGCCGCGATAGCCGCCGCCGAAACAGCGCGTAAAACCTTTGAGGAAGGTGCGGGCGGCGAAGCGCTTCCGACTATTTCGGTTGCCGAATCGGCTATTTCCCTGATCGACGCCATGGTGGGTCTGGGGCTTGCGGCCTCGAAAAAAGAGGCCCGCAGATTGATTGCAGGTGGTGGTGCCCGTCTGGACGGCGAAACCGTTTCTGATGAAAATGCAATGATTCCAAAGGCCGCTGAGCCCGTTCGCGTATCGGCAGGGAAAAAGAAGCACGGATTGGTCGAATTCGGATAATCCGGTAAAATTTCCTGCGGCGCGATTTTACCATTTTTTCGTAAAAGCATGTCACACCGGTCCTGCGACCCACGTCGAAACAGGACTTTTGTAGATATGGCACAACCGGCTATTGACGATAATTACGACTTGCGCCGTGCTGCGCGCCACCGTGCGAGCTATGACGTGCTGGCCGACAGCAAGAAGCATGGCGAACAGAAGCTGCACATCGCCAATATTTCGGCGCATGGGTTCATGATCGACAACAATGTCGTGTTCGAACATGGCGACCGCATCGAAATGCGCCTGCCCGTGGTCGGGCGTATCGAAGCACATCTGATCTGGTCGGTCGACGGCCGTGCCGGATTCCAGTTCGAACGCGTCGTCCGCCTGCCGGACTTCATGGCACTGATCGACGTCGTCGGATCGAAGCTCCGCTAGCCGCCTCTCAGCGTTGCCACGCCGGCATCGCGTTCAAACAGATAGAGCGCAAGGCGGGCAGCGGCACCGCGCGGCCCGTCGAGCCCACCATCGCGATCGATCAGCAGCCGGGCGTCGGCGGCGGCAGCGCCAATCAATGCGCGCACCTGTTCATCTGTCGCGATCCGGAACGGGCTATCGCCTGACTGGCGCGTGCCAAGCATTTCGCCCGCGCCGCGCAATTTCAGATCCTCCTCGGCGATCCGGAACCCGTCATTGGTATCACGCATCAGCGCAAGGCGCGCGCGCGCAGTTTCGCTTATCTGCGCCGAGCGGACGAGGATACACGACGATTTCTCACTCCCCCGCCCCACACGCCCGCGCAGCTGGTGCAACTGCGCCAGACCAAATCGATCGGCGGCCTCGACAATCATCAGACTGGCATTGGGCACGTCGACGCCGACTTCAATGACCGTTGTCGCAACCAGCAGCCGTGTCTTACCCGCGGCAAAGACCTCCATCACGGCGTCTTTTTCCGGCCCCTTCATCCGCCCGTGAACAAGCGCAACCTGATCCCCAAAGCGCAGCTTCAGCATGGCCGCGCGCTGTTCGGCAGCGGCCAACTCGCTACGCTCACTTTCCTCAACCAGCGGGCAGACCCAAAAGGCCTGCCTACCATTGGCCAAATGCCGCGCCACACCGTCGATCAGTTGCGGCAACCGCTCTTCAGACATCACTCTTGTCTCAACCGGCGTGCGACCCGGCGGCATTTCGTCGAGCGCGGACACATCCATTTCGCCGTAGCAGGCGAGCGCCAGACTGCGGGGAATTGGCGTTGCCGTCATCACCAGCAGATGCGGCACACCCTGCCCCTTGCGCGAGAGCATCAGCCGCTGGCTGACCCCGAAACGGTGCTGCTCATCGATGATGGCAAGCGCCAGCGCCTTGTAGGTCACGGCTTCCTGAAAAATTGCATGCGTGCCGACGAGAATGTCGATCGAGCCGTCGGCCAGCCCCATCAGCACCGATTCACGCATCCGGCCCTTTTCCCGGCCCGTCAGGATCGCGACATTCACGGGAAGCCCCGCAAGCGACGCCTGCAAATTGGCCAGATGTTGCCGTGCCAATATTTCGGTCGGCGCGAGAAGCGCCCCCTGCTTTCCGGCCTCGACGGCGCGCAGCAGCGCATGCAGCGCAACCATCGTCTTCCCCGAACCGACATCCCCTTGCAACAGCCGCAGCATGGGGCGCGACTGTGCCAGATCGCCCTCTATCTCCCCGATAACGCGACGCTGCGCGCCGGTCAGTGCAAAAGGCAGCTTCAGCAACGATACCAGCCTGTCGTCGCCGCTGATCGGCGGGCCGCGCCGCCGGTCAAGCGAAGCACGGACAAGCCGCATTGCCAGTTGGTTGGCGAACAGTTCGTCATAAGCGAGCCTGTCACGCGCAGACTGATCGTCCTTATGGTGAACCGTCGATAGGGACTGGTTCCAGCTCTGCCATTTGCGCTCGGCCATCAGCGAGGGTTCGATCCATTCGGCCAATCCGGGCAAACGCTCCAGCCCTTGCAGCACAAGGCCGTGCAGTCGGCTGCTGGTGATGCCTTCGGACAAGGGATAGACCGGCTCCACCAGCGCCACAGGCCGTGCATCTCCAGCGGGCGCGATATGATCGGGATGGACGATCTGCAGTTCATCACCATAACGTTCGAGCTTGCCCGAAATGACCCGAGTCTCACCGATCGGCAGCTGCTTTCTGGCCCAGGATCCGGTTCGTCCGAAAAATGTCAGTGTCAGATAATTGCCATCTGCGTCCACGCCGTGAATGCGCAACGGGCTGCGCGCGCTGCCGCCTGCGCGGTGGCTGACTATTTCCAGCGTGATGATGATGTTCTGCCCCACATCCGCCACGTCAGCTATCCTGACTGCCTTGCGGTAGGTCCAGGATGTCGGGAAATGATAAAGCAGGTCTTTCACCCGCTTCAGGCCCAACCGGTCAAGCGGCCGAGCGATTCCGGGCCCGACGCCTTTCAGCGTCTCCACTTCGGCAAATAACGGATTGAGAATATCGGGCCGCATGTCTAGGGCCACTATAGAGGCGCAACGCCAGCATTCCACTATCTTCGAGAGCTTTATGGATACCGGATCCCATCTTCGCAAACTGCATTACCGCGCCCATCACCGCGGTACGCGTGAGGCGGATGCGATTGTCGGCGGATATTTTGACCAATATCATGCCCACTGGTCCGAAGCCGATTTCGACTGGTTCGAAGCGCTGCTTGAGGAGCAGGATGTCGACATCATGGGCTGGGCGCTGGGCACGATTGCCATCCCGGATCGCTGGCAGGGGCCGATGATGGAGGTGTTGAAACGCCTCGATTATATCGCGTTGCCGGTCGGGCTCGGCAAGGCCGGTTAGCCCATGGTCGATTTGCAGCGGATATTGCGGGCGGAAAGCCCGCTGACGCTTGCGTCGGCGCCCGGGGGTTTCGTTCCGCTGTTGCTCGCCGATCTGGCGCGCGGCGCAAAAGGCATGACGCTGTATATCGCGCCCGATGATGCCGCCATGCGCACATTGGCCGATACCGTTCCTTTCTTCGCCCCGGAACTTGAAATACTGCAATTCCCGGCATGGGATTGCCTGCCCTACGACCGCGCGTCGCCGTCCACCGTCATCACCAGCCAGCGCATGGCAACCCTGGCCGCGTTGCAAAGCCCGGGCAAATCGAAGCGGCTATTGCTGACGACCATCGGCGCGCTGCTGCAGCGGGTGATAACGCCATTCCGTATCAGGCAGACCGGCGCGATACTTGCCTCGGGCGTTTCCATCAGCCGCGACAGGCTGGCCGGATTGCTGCAAGCCAACGGCTATTTCCGCGTCGACACCGTGGCAGAACCGGGTGAATTTGCACTGCGCGGCAGCCTGGTCGACCTGATCCCGGCGGGCAGCGACGATGGCCTTCGGCTGGACTTTTTTGGCGACGAGATCGAGACGATCCGATCCTTTTCACCGCAGGATCAGCGCAGCACCGGAACCGTCCCCCGTTTCGAACTGCTACCGGCGGTCGAAACTTTGATGGACGAAGATGCTGTCCGCCGCTTCCGTACCCAGTATCGTGACCTGTTTGGCGCGACTGCAACCGGCGATCCGCTCTATCAGGCGGTGTCGGAAGGTCGGCGGCTGGCAGGGATGGATCACTGGCTGCCGCTGTTCGAGGAACGACTGGTTACCCTGTTCGACCATCTCGGCAAGGATCTGCTCCTATTGCGCGATCAGGCGACAATTTCCGCTGCAGAAGCCCGATTTGACGCCATTGCCGATTACCACAGCAACCGCGAGAAAGCGCAATCGGCAAGCCCCGGCAGCTATCGCCCATTGTCGCCCGACAGGCTCTATCTGGATAGCAACGAGCTGAACGCGTTGCTCGATCAGCAGAACTGCCACCTGGTCACACCATTCGCAGCTCCCGAACCATCGGCAACCTTGGATTTCGGCGTGTCCGCAGGCCGCGATTTCGCGCCGGAACGTGCACGCAAGGACAATGTCTATGACGCGGTGGCCACCTATCTGAAGGAATGTCTTCGCGCCGGACAGAAGCCGGTTATCGCCAGCTATTCGGCAGGTGCCCGCGAACGGTTGAAGGGGCTGCTTTCCGAGCATGGCGCGCCGCGACTGGTCGAAGCCGATAGCTGGCAGTCTGCACTGGGAGCAGCAACAGGCAAGTCGGCCGCGATGGTCGTTCTGCCGATCGACCACGGCTTTGTATCGCCGGATGTCGCACTGGTTTCCGAACAGGATATTTTGGGCGACCGGCTTGTCCGTCGCCGCAAGAACCGGAAAAGTGCCGACGCCTTTCTTGCGGAAATGGCGGCGCTTTCGCCTGGCGACCTCATCGTCCATATCGAACATGGCATCGGACGCTATGAAGGGCTGGCCTCGATACCGGTCGGCCAGAGCCCGCATGATTGTGTCGCTTTGGTCTATGCGGGCGGCGACCGCCTGTACGTTCCGGTAGAGAATATCGATGTTCTCACACGATATGGCAGTTCGGATGGCGCGACCGCGCTCGACAGGCTGGGCGGTGAAGCCTGGCAACGGCGCAAGGCAAAGCTGAAAGAACGCATCACCGCGATCGCGCATGAGTTGATCCGCACTGCGGCAGAACGCGCATTGCGGCCCGGCGCGGCGATGGCGATTGATGATGCAGGCTATGCTGCTTTTGTCGACCGCTTCCCTTATGCCGAAACCGACGATCAGGAACGGGTGATCGCCGAAGTGCTCGACGATCTGGCCAGCGCAAAACCGATGGATCGGCTGGTGTGCGGCGATGTCGGCTTTGGCAAGACCGAGGTGGCGATGCGCGCCGCCTATGCCGCCGCCATGGCAGGCTATCAGGTTGCGGTCATCGCGCCGACCACATTGCTTGCGCGACAGCATTACTCCAATTTCGTCGAACGATTTGCCGATACGCCGGCGCGGATCGGGCGTCTGTCGCGCCTCGTTCCGGCAGCGGAGGCCACCAAGACGCGCGATGGCCTGGCCCAGGGCACCGTCGATATTGTCATCGGCACCCATGCGGTGCTCGCTAAGACGGTCAAATTCAGGAAACTCGGCCTGGTCATCGTCGATGAAGAGCAGCGCTTTGGCGTCAATCACAAGGAACAGCTGAAGGCGCTCAAAACCGACGTCCATATGCTGACGCTGACGGCGACCCCGATTCCGCGCACGCTGCAAATGGCGATGTCGGGAGTGCGCGAGCTATCGGTCATCCAGACGCCACCGGTCGACCGGCTGGCGGTGCGCACCTATGTCATGCCGTGGGACGAAGTGGTGATACGCGAAGCACTGCTGCGCGAACATTATCGGGGCGGACAGAGCTTTTTTGTCGTCCCGCGCCTTTCCGACCTCGCCGAAATCGAGGACTATCTGCGCGAACATGTGCCCGAGGTGAAATTCGTGACCGCGCACGGCCAGATGGCCGCAGGCGAGATCGAGGAGCGGATGACGGCATTCTATGACAAACGCTATGATGTGCTGCTGTCGACCACGATTATCGAAAGCGGGCTCGATATTCCGAGTGCCAACACGCTGATCGTCCACCGCGCCGACCGTTTCGGCCTCGCCCAGTTGTATCAGTTGCGTGGTCGCGTGGGCCGATCGAAGCTGCGCGCCTATGCCTATCTGACCCAGCCCGCAGACCGGATATTGAGCGAAACCGCTGAAAAGCGGCTGAAGGTGCTGAGCGATCTCGACAGCCTGGGCGCCGGTTTCCAGCTGGCCAGCCACGATCTCGACATTCGCGGCGCAGGCAATCTCGTCGGCGACGAACAGTCGGGACATATAAGGGAGGTCGGTTTCGAACTGTACCAGTCGATGCTCGAAGACGCGATTGTCGCGGTCCGTGCCGAAGCGCAGGGACTGGCAAGGCCGCGCGATGCATTCAGCCCGCAAATCACCATCGACGCGCCCATATTGATCCCCGAGGATTATGTGCCCGACCTGTCGGTGCGCATGGCGCTTTATCGCCGCTTGAACGAACTTGATGGCGCGCTGGAAATCGAAGGGCTGGCGGCTGAAATTGCCGACCGCTTCGGCCCGATTCCCGAACCGACCCAGAATTTGCTCAAGCTGATCGCCATCAAGCAGAACGCACTGACGGCGCAGGTCGCCAAAATCGAAGTCGGCGCGCGCGGCGCGCTGGTCAGCTTCCACGACGATCGCCCGCCCAATGTTGCCGGATTGCTGGCCTATGTCGAACGCCTCGGCGCGACCGCCAGGCTGCGCCCCGACAGCA
This sequence comes from Sphingomonadaceae bacterium, assembly GCA_020847445.1. Taxonomy (GTDB): domain Bacteria; phylum Pseudomonadota; class Alphaproteobacteria; order Sphingomonadales; family Sphingomonadaceae; genus Sphingorhabdus_B. Next base: position 11,587 of record JADLBY010000041.1, read on the forward strand.
AGCTGGTAATCACGCGCAACTGGCCCGACCCGGCGAGCAAGCTCAACGGCTGCCTGCAATTGTCAAAGGGTCTGGCCGGACTGGCGCGGAAAGCCGCCTAGCCGACCTGTTGCTCGGCAAATAGCTGGAATTGCGACGCTGACAGGGGCGGCGAACGCAAATATCCCTGGAAATAGTCGCAGCCCTCGGCGCGCAGCATATCAAGCTGGCCTGCTTTCTCGACACCCTCGGCGATGATACGCAAATCGAGCGCCTTGCCCAGTGCAATGATGGCGCGCAGCACGATCAGATCGCGAGGATTGGCGCTGATGTCGGCGGTCATCCCCTTGTCGATCTTCAGATAGTCCAGCGGCAGGCTTTTCAGATAGGCCAGGCTCGAATAGCCGGTGCCGAAATCGTCGATCGCAACGCTGACCCCCCGGCTGCGCAGCATGTCCAGTTGCGACAAGGCCAGATCGAAATCGCGCACGATGCTTTCTTCGGTCAGTTCGACCGTCAGCCGATTGAACGCAAATCCGGCTTCGTCCAATATCGCAAGCAGTCTGGCGGCATGGTCATCGGCCAGTTCCTCGGCCCCCAGATTTATCGAGAGATGCAACGATCCCGCAGCGGGCCAGGCGGCCGCATAACCGACTGCCTGTTTCTGTATGGCATAGGACAGCTCTTCGCGCAGGTCGCATCGGTCCGCCGCTGCAAACAGTTCCGCCGCCCCGATCTCGCCAAAATCGGGGTGTGTCCAGCGCGCCAGCGCTTCGGCGCCCACAAGCCTGCCCGACGCAACATCGAACTGTGGCTGGAAATGGATGGCAATTTCCTGCTGCGCCAGCGCCTGTCGCAGCCCCTTGTCGAGTTTGGAGTTTCGCAGGGCATCGACCATATCCAGACTGTCGGCAAAGCGATATTTCCGTCCCTTGCGCGAATAGGCGGCGGCCAGTGCCGCAGACGCAGCTGCAAGTATGGCGCCCCCCGATTGTCCCGGCGACGACAGCGCGATGCCGATGCGCGGGCTGATGTGCAGATCGCCATCTTTCTGCTGCAACGGCGCACCAAGCAGCAGCAACAGCTTGCGCGCGATCTGCTCCGCCTCGTGCGCCGTTGTTGCATCGGCAATCAGCAGAAATTCCCTGCCCGGCAAGCGGGCGGCCATTATCGCCCCGGCCATAGTCGGCGCAAAGGCTGCAATGCGTTGCCCGATTTCGGCGATAACGGCGTTGCCGGTTTCGCGCCCGTGGAGATCATTCACTTGCTTGAGATCACGGATCCCCACAAGAAACAGCATGACGCCGCGCGAAGCGCTCGCCTCGAACGCAGACAGCCACAATTGGGCATCACGCGCAGGTGAAATCCGCATTGTCGGTATAGCTGTAGCCGAATCCATCACGCCCGAATATCGGAAAAGCCTTTCCCAACCGTTGCCAGCGTCAAACATCGGCGATAGGTCGGTCCTGCGATGCAGGACAGTTTTGGACGCAAGATCGACTATCTGCGGATATCGGTTACCGACCGGTGCAATTTCCGGTGCACCTATTGCATGCCCGAGCAGCAGACCTTCATGCCGCGCAGCGATTTGCTCGATTATACCGAAATTGCCCTGATTGCCGGACGTTTCATTCGCCACGGCATCCGAAAAATCCGCCTGACTGGCGGCGAACCGCTGGCGCGGCGGGATGTCGACGTCCTGATCCGTCAGCTTGGCCGCCATGTGCAATCGGGCGTGCTCGACGAATTGACGCTGACGACGAACGGCAGCCGCCTCGCCCGATTTGCGACAACGCTCTTCGAATCAGGCGTTCGCCGCATCAACGTCAGCCTCGACAGCCTTGATGCCGCCAGATTCCGTGCATTGACGCGCGGCGGTGAAATTGGCGAGGTGCTCGACGGATTGGCTGCTGCAAAGCGGGCGGGTCTGGCTGTCCGCATCAACATGGTCGCGCTCAAGGGAGTGAATGACGGCGAGTTGCTGTCGATCGCCGAATATTGTGCCGCCAATGGCTTCGATCTCGCACTGATCGAAACCATGCCGCTGGGCGATGGCGTTTCCGGGCGAACCGGCCAGTTCGTCGCGCTCGACCAGTTCATCGAACCATTGCGGCAAGCAGGCAGACTGGCACCCCTCGACCATCGCACGGCGGGCCCGGCCCGCTATTTCCGGCACGAACCGCTGGGCCTGCGTCTGGGCCTGATAACCCCGATGACGCACAATTTCTGCGGCGATTGCAATCGCCTGCGTCTGGCCAGCGACGGCAAGGTGCATATGTGTCTGGGTTCCGAATTTCACGTCGACTTCCGTGACGCGATCCGCAGCGGAGGGCTGGACGCAGTCGACGCGCTGCTGCAAAAGGCGTTGCGCCTCAAGCCCGAGCGCCATGATTTCGAGCGGCAAATGGAGGACAGGAGCTTGCGGCTGCACCGTCACATGAATGCGACCGGCGGATGAGCCGCTTTGCCAGATTGGCCTTGCTGGCCTCGCCCGGCGAGCCCGCGCGCAAAGCGGAGAAGCAACTGCGCGAACTGCACGAATTTGTTCCTGTTGAAGAAGCGGAGGCCGTTATCGCGCTGGGCGGAGATGGCTTTCTGTTGCAGTTGCTCCACCGCCTTCTCGAACAGCGTCGCGATCTGCCCGCCTATGGCATGAATCTGGGCACTATCGGTTTCCTGATGAACAACTGGAACCCGGACGATCTGCTCAACCGCCTCGAACGCGCGAAAAGCGTGACTGTGAACCCGTTGATGGCCACGATCGAGGCGATGTCCGGACAACGCTTCACCCTGCCGGCGATCAACGAGGTTTCGTTGCTGCGCGAAACCCGTCAGGCTGCCAAGTTGCAGATCGACGTCAACGGACGCACGGTTATCGACGAGTTGATCTGCGACGGCGTGCTCGTCGCAACCCCTGTCGGCTCGACGGCCTATAATCTTTCGGCGAATGGACCGATCCTGCCGCTCGACAGTTCGTTGCTGGCATTGACGCCGATCAGTCCCTTTCGCCCGCGTCGCTGGAAAGGTGCAATCCTGCCTGATCGCTATGTCGTCAAGCTTTCGATTCTCGAAGGCTCGAAACGCCCGGTCAGCGCGGTCGCCGACCAGCGCGAAATCCGTGACATCGCTGCGGTTGAAGTCGCGCTTGACCGCAATCGGGCGCTAACCTTGCTCTTCGATCCCGAACATGCGCTCGACGATCGCATCGCGATGGAACAATTTATCACCTGACCACTTGCTTTTTGTTTCAGGCCAAGCCATAGGCGCGCCTGCCCGATGTCATCGGGCTGCTCCCCGGTAGCTCAGCGGTAGAGCAATCGGCTGTTAACCGATTGGTCGGCGGTTCGAATCCGTCCCGGGGAGCCAGATTTTCTCCTGAAAAATCAAAGCGCCTGCGAAAGCAGACGGATGGCGGCATAGCCGACCAGAAGCGCGGTTATGCGCCGCAGCCAGACCGGCGAGAACAGCCTGATCCCGATATGGCTGCCCAGTTGCCCGCCAACAAACACGGCGAGCAGCAGCGGCCAGAATTCAGCCGCAGGCCCGGCCACCGCGTCCACGCCGCCTTTCAGCAATTGCCCGGTCAGCCCGGTGATCGAATTGGCGAGAATGTAGAGCGAGGCGAAGGCGGCGATTCGCTTTGCTTCTGCCGAGCGGATCAGGTGCAGCACCGGCGCCATGAATATGCCGCCGCCAATGCCTGAAAGCCCCGCCAGCAAGCCGACAACGCCCGACAATGCCATTATGGCGGGGCGCGGCAATTTTGCCTCGGGCAGGCGTTCCTGCGGCAGCATCAGCGCGAATGCCGAAAGCAGCAGCGTGCTGCCGAGTATCAGCAGGAAGGTAGTTTCCTTCAGCGGCATCAGGCCGCCGACAAATGCCAGCGGCGCGGACACCGCCAGCAGGGGCAGCACATTTTTCCATTCGATCAGCCCGGCGCGCCAGAAACGTATCGTGCCGCCGGTGACGACCACGATATTGCAGCACAGCGAAATGACCGGAATCAGCCTGGGCTCGATCCCGGTCAGCGTCAGCAGTGCCGTGTAGGACGATCCCCCGCCAAAGCCGACGGACGCGTAAATGAGCGCGACAAGACCAAAGAATAGAGCCAGCATCGCGTTCATTGTTCAATCACCCTCAATAAGCGCCATGGCAGTGTTTGTACTTCTGCCCCGATCCACATGGGCAGGGATCGTTGCGCCGCAAATTGGGGTTGCCCGCATAGGGATCACCTTCGCCCGGATTTTGTGCAACCTGACGCGCCGGGATTGAGGCCCTGATCAGGCCGAGATCAGCAGCGTCGATATCGTCGCTGTCATCCTCTCCGGTCAACGGGTCGAAATGCGTTGTCAGGAAATCGGGCAGTTCCGGCAGTTCGCCTTCGGGCACATTCGGCTCGACGCGGAACTCGTTGGTGAGCACCGTCTTGACGATATCCTCGCGGATCGCCGAAAGCATGCGTTCGAACAGGCCGAAACTTTCCTGCTTATATTCATTGATCGGGTTTTTCTGCGCATAGGCGCGCAGATAGATCACCTGACGCAGCGCATCGAGCGTGGCCAGATGTTCCTTCCAGTGATGGTCGAGATTCTGGAGAAGGATCTGCTTTTCAATCTGGCGGAACAGCACCGGATCGATCGACGCCCGCTTCTCCGCCAGCTTGGCCTCTGCCGCCTCGGCAATTCGGGCTTCGACCGTGTCAGGCTCCATCGCCTCTTCGGTCAGCCAGCTGTCAATATCCGGCTGCAGCCCGAGAACCTCGTTGACCTGCCTCTTCAAACTGTCAACGTCCCATTGTTCGGGATAGGTTTCAGGCGGGCAGTTTTCGCCGACAATGGTGTTGACGGTTTCATGCAGCATGTCGTCGAGAACATCGTCGACCGCTTCGGCATCCATGATGTCGCTGCGCTGATCGTAGATCACCTTGCGCTGGTCGTTCATCACATTGTCATATTCGACCAGTTGCTTGCGCACGTCATAGTTGCGCGCCTCAACCTTGCGCTGCGCGGTTTCGATGGCCTTGGAAAGCCATTTGCCGCCGATCGCCTCGCCATCCTCCAGGCTGCTGTTCATCATCCGCGCGAACAGCGTTTCCGATCCAAAGATGCGCAGCAGATCATCCTCGAGGCACAGGTAGAAGCGCGACAGTCCGGGGTCGCCCTGACGCCCCGAACGTCCGCGCAACTGGTTGTCGATACGGCGGCTTTCATGGCGTTCGGTTGCAAGCACGAACAGACCGCCCGCCTCCAGCACCTGGGCCTTTTCAGCGTCGATCTCAGCGTTGATACGGGCGATGGCGGCGTCACGCTCGGGCCCGTCGGGCACCTCGCTCAGTTCGTCCTCCATGCGGAATTCAAGGTTGCCGCCCAATTTGATGTCAGTGCCGCGACCGGCCATGTTGGTTGCGATGGTGACCGCGCCGAGACGGCCGGCCTGCGCAACGATATGCGCCTCCTGTTCGTGGAAACGTGCGTTGAGCACCGCATGCTCGACGCCTTCCTTGTTCAGATATTCGGAAAGCAGTTCCGACTTTTCAATCGACACCGTGCCCACCAGAACGGGCTGGCCACGATCATGCGCTTCCTTGATCGTCCGGGCAATCGCGGCAAACTTGTCGGCGGTGTTCTTGTAGAATTCGTCATTCTCGTCGACCCGCTGCACCGGCACATTGGTGGGGATTTCGACGACATTGAGCTTGTAGATGTCGTAAAATTCCTGCGCCTCGGTGGCGGCAGTGCCCGTCATCCCCGAAATTTTCGGGTACATGCGGAAATAATTCTGGAAGGTGATCGTTGCCAGTGTCTGGTTTTCGGGCTTGATCGCCACCCCTTCCTTGGCCTCGACCGCCTGGTGCAAGCCGTTCGACCAGCGCCTTCCGTCCATCATACGGCCGGTAAACTCGTCGATGATGATCACCTCGCCATTTTTGACAATATAGTCGGTGTCGAGCTTGAACATCGTATTGGCCTTGAGCGCCTGGTCGAGATGGTGAACGACCTGGGTGTTCTCGGCGTCGTAGAGATTGGTTCCGACAATAAGCCCGGCGGATTCAAGCAGACGCTCCGCCTTCTCGGTCCCTTCTTCGGTCAGGATGACGCTGCGGGCCTTTTCGTCCTTCTCATAATCGCTCTCGTCGAGCTGGAGGACGATTTCGTGCACCGCCTTATACATTTCCGACTTGTCGTCGGTTGGGCCCGAAATGATCAGCGGCGTGCGTGCTTCGTCGATCAGGATGGAGTCGACCTCGTCAACGATCGCATAGTTGAACGGTCGCTGCACCATCTGCGACCGCTCATGCTTCATATTGTCGCGCAGATAGTCGAAACCCAGTTCGTTGTTGGTCGCGTAGGTAATGTCGCAATCATAGGCCTCGCGCCGTTCGGTTTCCGACAGGTTCGGGACGATCACGCCCGTGGTCAGCCCAAGAAAGCCATAGATCTGACCCATCCATTCGGCGTCGCGCTTGGCGAGATAATCGTTGACGGTGACGACATGGACGCCCTTCCCTTCGATCGCGTTCAGATAGGTGGCGAGTGTCGCCACCAGCGTCTTGCCCTCGCCGGTGCGCATTTCGGCAATCTCGCCGCGATGAAGCACGATACCGCCGACCATCTGCACATCGAAGTGGCGCATTCCGGTGACACGCTTCGATGCCTCGCGGACAGTGGCAAAGGCTTCAGGCAGGATGTCGTCGAGCGTTTCGCCCGCTTCGAGCCGTTCGCGGAATTGCTGTGTCTGACCTTTGAGTTCTTCGTCCGACAACGCCATCATCTGGTCTTCAAGCGCGTTGATTTTGGCGACGATTTTCATCGTCTTTTTGACATAACGGTCGTTCGACGATCCGAAAATGGACTTGGCGATAGTGCCGAGCATGAGCAAACCCCTTATAAATATGGATAGAAATCGCCCGCATCGTGCAGGCGTCAGATAAAGCTGGAAGCGGCGCAAATCTGCGCGGCAGGCTTATTCGCGCGCGCGATCTGCCCGGGATACCGGTGTCGCAGCAACCGGCGTTGCAGGCGCCATGCGCGGCATATCGGCTTCGGCCGACGGCATTCCTGCCTCAATACCGGAACCCGACGCCGTTTCGGCCACCGTGGCAGCTGCTGTTGCCAATGCCTCGGCCAGTTCAAGCTGCGAGGCCGCACTGGTCGTAGAAGCCGCTTCGACCGGACGCGCCGCTTCGGCGGCTGAAAAGCCGGTCAGCAAAGCGAGAAAGGTGAGCAGCAAACGCATAGGAGGCATATTCCCTGTGTGGCGTGCATATAGGGTTGACTTGGAGCGGCGTCCATCCCCATTGCACCGCCAATTGTCTAGCTGCAAAGTCTTTATATGTCGTCACCTTCGCCGTTGCTGAAACCCTTTCCCGACATGCCCGAAATTGCCGGTGTGGCGAAGCGCGTTGCGCGGGCCCAGTACAAGCAATGGGATCGTTGCGACCTCACCTATGTCGAACTCGACGCAGGCACGGCGGTCGCCGGGGTCACGACGCGTAATATCTGCTGCTCGTCCGAAGTCGAATTGTGCCGCGACAATCTGAAGGGTGGGCGGGCACGGGCGCTGGTGGTCAATGCCGGCAACAGCAACGCATTTACCGGCTATCGCGGACGCGAGGCGGTCGAGGCTATCACCGCGCAGGTGGCGGCGCATCTGGGCTGCGCGGAAAGCGAAATATTCATATCCTCGACCGGGGTGATCGGCGTGCCGCTGCCCAAAGACAGGGCCGAGGCGGGATTGCGCGCGGCGTTCAACGCACCGCTTTGCAGCTGGCACGATGTGGCCGACACCATCGGCACCACCGATACCTTTGCCAAGGGCGCAACCGCCAGCGCAATGGTTGGTGGCCAGCGGGTTGAGCTTGTCGGCGTCATCAAGGGCAGCGGCATGATCGCGCCCGATATGGCGACGATGCTTGGCTATATCTTCACCGATGCTGCGGTCGAGCCTGCCTTTCTGCAGGCCCTGCTTGGCGAGGCCAATGGCGCGACCTTCAATTGCATCACCGTCGACAGCGACACATCGACCAGTGACACCGTGCTGGCCTTTGCCACCGGCAAGGCCGGAAATGCGCCCTTGGCTTCGTTCGACGATGCCGGGGCGGATGCCTTTGCCGCGGCACTGCACGATGTCTGCCGCCAGCTAGCGCAGCTGGTCGTCCGCGACGGTGAAGGCGCGCAGAAGTTTATCGAGATTGCCGTATCCGGTGCGGTTTCGGACGACAGCGCCCGTCGCATCGGCCTTGCTATCGCCAATTCGCCGCTGGTCAAAACCGCGATCGCGGGCGAGGATGCCAATTGGGGGCGCGTCGTGATGGCGGTCGGCAAGGCAGGTGAACCCGCCGACCGTGATCGCCTTTCGATCGGCTTTGGCGGGGTGCAGGTCGCGCAGAACGGCCTGCCGGTCGATGGCTATGACGAAACACCGGTGGCGGCACACCTCAAGGGCCAGGAAATCAATATCGCCGTCGATATCGGGCTCGGTTCAGGCCGCGCGACCGTTTGGACGTGCGACCTGACCCACGGCTATATCAGCATCAATGCCGATTACCGGAGTTAGAGCGCGGCTTCGATCCAGCCCTTGATCGCGGCCTTGGGGGCAGCGCCGACCTTTGTATCGACGACCTGCCCATCCTTGAACAGGATCATCGTCGGAATACCGCGCACGCCGAACTTGCTTGGCGTATCGGGATGATCGTCGATGTTGAGCTTGGCAATGGTTACCTGCTCGCCCAGTTCTTCGCTGATTTCCTCAAGGCTGGGGCCGATCATCTTGCACGGGCCGCACCATTCGGCCCAGAAATCGACCAATACGGGCTTTGACGAGCCGAGAACTTCGGTAGCAAAATCATTGTCGCCAACTGCTTTGGTGGCCATTGGAAAATCTCCTTCTTTGCAGCGAATGTATTGCTGCCCTCCCGCAGTTGCAAGCATGCGACTCCGATAGATTTGCTTGGGATGCCTTCAAGCCGGTTTGTGTGGTGCCAAATCGGCCGCATCCAGTTCAACCATGGATGGTGCGTGGGTATAGAGTAACGCAACCGATACCGAATGGCCGGGAAAAATGCGTTCGATCGCCGCTGCATAATGCGCCATTTGCCGCAATTCGGACAGATTGACCTCTGCGGCAGATTTCGGCACCCGGCGCGACGTCTTGAAATCAACAATCAGGACATTGCCGTCGCGAACCAAAAGGCGGTCGATTCGCCCGGTGACGACGGTTTCGCCTACCACTGCCGCAATCGGCACTTCTGCGCGGGCTTCTTTGGAAAATAGCGGCGCCCAGCGAGCGTCGGACAGCAGCGTGCGTATCTGCCCGATCATCGCCGCATGATCGTGGCGCCCGTCCCGGTCGCGCGCGGCAAGCCAGCGGGCAGCATCGGCGTCGAACCGGTCGAGCCGACCGGCATCGACGCGCTCCAACAGCCCGTGAATCAGCTTTCCGCGCTCTGCTGCATGCCGCAGCACGGCATCCGCAGGGCGTTCGCCGACATCATTGTCGTCCAGTTGCGATGGCGCAAGTGGCCGTGGCGGACGGGATTCGGGTGCCGCCGGGCGCAACAGCCATTCGGGCAAGAACGGTTGCTTCCCGTCGTCGCCCGCCCTTCCCCGCTGGCGCAAATCGGACATCTCCTGCCCCTTGCCGCCCGTCAGGATACGGAATGGCCGTCCCTGTTCGTCATTGGCGATTTCGCAGCCGAGCGCATCCATCGCCGTCTCGACCGCCACATACCAGCTATCCGGCTTTGGTTCCCTGTCCCTCTTGCCAAGGCTGCCAGCCATGATCAGCCGCTCCTCGGCGCGGGTCAGCGCGACATAGAGCAGCCGGTAATGCTCGTTGAGTTCGCTGGCCTTGCGCGCATCTTCCAGATCGGCAAGGCAGCCGACGCGCGCTTCCTTGTCAATCGGCAGCATGGGCACTTCGCCCGCAGGTTCCACCGGCAGAACCGCGCCGGAGCGCTGCCTGCCCTGCGCCCCCGGATCGACGGTCATATCCGCCAGAATCACCACCGGGGCCTGCAATCCCTTGGCACCGTGCACGGTCATGATCTGCACCTCGTTGCTGCCGGTCAGCCGCTCACGCTTGATCTCGCTGGTGCTGCGCTCGAACCAGTCGAGAAACTGCTGCAATGTCCCGCCACTGCCCTTCTCGAACTCGATCGCAAGATTGAGGAACTCCTCGATCGGAACCAGCGACTCCTGCCCAAGCCGACCCACAAATTTCTTCCGCCCTTGCGTCTGGCCGGACAGTATCAGTTCGATAAACTGATAAGGTGGCATGAAATCCGCGCTCGCCAGCATTTCGTGCAAAGGCGCAATCTCGGCCGTAACGGTTTCGTTTCGCCGGATATGCTGCCACAGCGACATTTTCTCGGCGCGACAGGCATGATCCAGCAACTGTTGCTGCGACCAGCCTATCAATGGCGAAACGAGCAGGCAGGCAAGGCTCAGATCATCGTTCGGCTGCAGTGCAAAGCGGATCGCCGACACCAGATCCTGCACCGCCAGCTGTCCGTCGATCTGCATCCGGTCGATCCCGGCGACAGCGACATTCAGCGCGTGGAGCCTGGCGACGAGGAGCGACGCCACTTCGGTGCGTTTCCGGAACAGCACCATGATATCACCCGGCTCGAGTGGCCTGTTGGTACTCGCAAGCACCGGCGCCGCATCGACCAGCGCCTTGATCCGTTGCGCCAGCAGCGCCGCCAGTTCGCGCTTTTCAGGGCCAAGCCACTTTTCTTCATCCTCCTCTCCATCGCCACTACCGCCAGCGGCGGTGACGGGGTCGAGCAGTTCAACCGAGCCGATATCGGGCTTTTTGCTGGCGTGATCCTCTATTTCCTCGGCAAGGCCGAACCGCTCGTAGCCAAGCGAGGCGATGACCGAATTGACCAGAGCGAGTATCGGTTGTGTTGACCGGAAGGATTGCGACAGCGTCAATTTGTGCAACTGGCTGTCCTGTTCCGCCAGTCGCGCTTCATAGCGCTCGCCAGCCTCGCGATAGCGATCCGGATTGGTACCCTGAAAGCCGTAGATCGCCTGCTTGAAATCGCCGACGGCAAAGATCGTGCGCGCCCGTTCGCCTTTGGCACCCTCGCCCGCGAAGAAATCGCCCGACAATGCCTCAATGATCGCCCATTGGCTGGCATTGGTATCCTGCGCTTCATCGACGAGTATATGGTCTATGCGGCGATCAAGTTTGTAACGGACCCAGTCGGTCATATCCTTGGTCGTCAGCAGCTGTGCCGCCTTGTTGATCAGATCATCGAAATCGACCAGTCCCCTTGCCCGCTTGATCTCATCATAGCGCAGGGCGAACAGCTTGCCGGCCTGCAGGGCATCCGCCAGCTTGTCCGCATAAATGGCGACTGCCAGCATCTCGGTCAGCTTGCTGGTCCAATGATGCAGATCCAGCGCGATCCGCGCATAGCTATCGCCCGGCGGCGTGAATCCCTTTGACGACACCAGCGGTTCGCCGTCCGACTTGGTCCAGCAACCATGAAGCAGCGCAATGGCCTGACCGCGCAGGGTTGCAGGCATCGACAGCCACTGCGAAATCCTGTCCGCGCGAACGAGACCGCGATCGCTGCCCCATTCAAGATTGAGGTCCCGAACTGCCTCTATCGCTGCGCGGTCGATAACCGCGTCATCGCATAGCGACGCCATCAGATCGTTCACCGGCCCTTCAAAGCCCAGATCAAGCTGGCGCCGCACAAATGGCAGCATGCCCTTGTCATCGGGCAATTGCCGCATGGCGCCAATGGCACTGGCGCAGCGCTGCAGGAAACTCCAGGCACCGTCCTCGCCCCGGTCCAGCCCGAGCCGGTGCAGCGCCTGCACAATATGCTCCTGTGCGTCGCGCGCTATTTGCGCCAAGACTTCCTTTTGCAGGTCGGCCTTTGTGCGCTCATCCAGCGGCTGAAAGCCGGGCATGATCCCGGCCTCTTCGGGAAAGCTGCCCAATAATGACTGGCAAAAGGCGTGGATCGTCATGATCTGCAACCCGCCGCCTGGCGCGTCGAGAATTTCGGCAAAGAGCCTGCGGGCCGACGACATACGGTCCCGCGCATAATCGGCACCGATGGCACGCAACTCGGCCCCCAGCAGGCCATCCTTCATCTGTACCCAGCTTGCGAGCTTGCGGTTGATGCGTTCAGCCATTTCGGCAGCCGCTGCCTTGGTGAAGGTTAGGCACAGGATTTCCTCCGGCTTTGCCCCCGCGAGCAGCAGCCGGATCACGCGCGCTGAAAGCACCTGCGTCTTTCCCGAACCTGCCGAGGCGCTTAGCCAGACGTTGACATCGGGCACCACAGCCGCCTGCTGGGATGCGGTCAGGCTGTGGACGGCAAGAATGTCCTCCTCAGCCACCGTCGCCTGCCTCGCCCCAGCTCGCCTGTCCGATCCACTCGTCAAGGCGCATCAACTGGTCATAATCCGTATATACCGCATAATCGGGCTTCAGCTTTGCTATGAATGGCGCATCCCCCAAAATCCGTTCGGCTATGGCCTCGCGTGCCATGGCGTCGGCAAAGCTGACAAAATCCGGTGCGCTGGGGTCGCCCGGTTTGGGCGATTTCGCGAACGGCGACATACGATAGCCAAAACTGCCATCCTTTTTCGCCAGCGACCAATATTCATAGCCGCCGACCTCGCCCGAAATTTCCGCCACGCCGCCGGTTTCGATCAGCAAGCCGGAGAGCCCGAGTTGCAAGGCATATCCGGCATTGACCTTGCCCTTGGAAGGGAGGCCCCCGGTCTTGTAATCGACGACGACGAGCTTGCCATCGGCACATCGGTCGATACGGTCGATACGACCATGCACGCGGATGCCGGAAATCTCGCCCTCCGCCCTGGTTTCGGAAGCGGCGATCATGCGGCCATCCCCGGCAATGGCCGCGATTTCCGATGCGACCCAACGCATGCCGGCGACAATCCGTGGCTGCCACAACAGGCGCAACGCGGGCGTCACCGAACGGTCGGCAAAGGCGTTTTCGGCAAAGCGCACCAGACTGTCGGGATCGCGATCGCCCGTTCCAGTCCAGTCCTCGATGATCTTGTGAACCAGGGTCCCCTTCCACGCCGGGTCGGGGTCGGCATCGACCGGCTTCAGCGCGTCGAGCTTCAATATGTTGCGCGCATAAAATGCGTAAGGATCGGACTTGAGCATGTCCATCTGGGTGATCGAGATGGATACCCTGCGTTGGTCCGCGTCGGGCGAAGGTGCCGGTCGCGGATAAGCACGGCCCTTCGGCCTGAAATCGAGCTGCCTTGCCAGGGCCGTGGCCGTGCGGTCGATCGCCAGGCGATCCCCCATCAGCGCCTGCAGCCGCAGCAGGAAGCGCGAGGCAATTGTCGGCCCCGACCGGTCGCGCCGCGCCCGCGTCAGCACGACTTCGGGTGCACCGAGGGCCCCGGCCAGGTCATGCGCCGCCAAGCCGATATTGCGGTCGAGCCCCGGCATGTCGAGCCGCCAGCGCAAATGCGGCGCGAGCCAGGGATCGGGCTGGGGCAGTTGCGGCCAGCTGCCTTCGTTGAGGCCTGCGCAGATCAACAGATCGGCAGATTGCAGCCTCGCCTCCAGCAAGCCGTAAATCGCCACGCGCGGATGGCGACCAAAGGCGGGGCGAATGCCGATATCGACGAGCATTGATGCAAGCAGATCGGGATAGGCCGCACCATCGCTATCCGTCAGGGCGTCCAGTTTTTGCGCCGACAATTCCTCGACAAATTCCGAAAGCCGTCGGCCAGCTGCGCCCTTCCAGATCCCGCCGTCAGTCCAGCGTTCGGCAAGTGCCGCCACCGCTTCGAGATGCGTGGCGAAATTGCGCCGTCCGCCTTCCAGCTGGGGCACTAGTTCAGCCTCGACATCTGCCCACCAATCGCGAAGCCGGGGTTCGGCGCGCTTGCCCGCAACTTTTTCCGCGATCAGCCGCGCGATGGCACCAGCCCCGGATCGCATCTGCGGGCCGCGAAGCACAATATCCAGCGAACGCACCTGTTCCAGCCAATCGATCCGCGCCTCGCCGCTCCGGACCAGCGGATGCTTTAACGCCGACAGCAGCGGCACCGGAGCCAGATCGCTTGCCAGCATGCGCGATAGCGTCAGGAACAGCACGCCCGAAGGCTGTTCGGACAACGGCTCACCCGCACTGTCATCGGCTTCGATATTCCAGCGCCGCAACTGTGCCGCGACCCGCAAAGCAATTTCGCGATCGGGCGTGACCAGTGCAACGCGCTTGCCCGGCACTTCGATCGCCTGACGTATCAGTATCGCGATGGCGCGGGCTTCCTCCGCACTATCCTCTGCCTCGATCAGCCGGACATGATCGAGCGATCGGCGCTTGGGCGGCAGGCCCTGCCATTCGATGGTCTTGTCCGGTGCGCAGAAAATGTCCTGCACCGCCTGCGACAATCGCAAACCCCGCGCGGACATAGGCCCAGTTCCAAACAGGCCGACCTCCGCACGCGCAACGCCCATGCGATGCAGCAGCAGCTTCAGATGATATTGCGGATGGGTTTCCTGCCGCCTGGCTTCACCGGCTTCCCGTTCGCGATCATGCCGATCCGGATTGCCCAGCGCTTCCCAATCGGCCTCAGCCATCGACAGATCGACATGCGGCAACAGCACAAGCCCCTGTGGCAGATGGGCGATCTGCGCCAGCAGTCGCGCGATGGCCGGGGCCGCCGTCGTTATTCCGGCTGCGATCACCGGGGCCTGTGGCGGGTGGCGCTTCAACCGATCAGCAAGGCGATAGAGCAGCGCGTTTCGCCTTGCAGCGGGCGCCATCAACCTGCGTTCGGCCAGCCAGGCGTCACTTTCGCCAATCAGAATTTTCAGATTATCATATGCGGTTGACCAATGCGCTGCGAGATCAGCCTTGTCATGGTCAGGTTCGATCCGCTGGATCGACTTTTCCTCGATCTCCAATTCGGTCAGCGTCTGCACCAACTGCCTGGCGAGGTGCAGCACTTCTGCGGCACCGGCATCGGACCGGCGCTGTTTAATCAGACCCGCCAGACTTATCAGTCGCCCGATTTCCGAGACGGACGGCAGTGGCGCATCATCATCACCCGCCAGCGGGTCAAGCATCGGCCCCAGCTTTTCATCGACGGCCAGATCGCCGATGGCCACCATGCGCGGCAGTACAAGGCCCTCTCCTGATGACCGGACAAAGGCCGCAGTCAGCGCGGATATGGCGCGATTGTTCGGGAGGAAGAGGACCACATCGGCCAGCCCAAGCCTGTCACCCCGATATTTCTCGACCAGCCATTCGGATAACGCACTGGACAGATCGGCTCCGACTGGAACCGTCTGCACCTTCGCGCGGACTGGATCAGTCATGCACCGCCAGCGCCGCTTCGGTCGGCGCGATCGACTGCGGCGAACCGATGTCGAACCAGTCACCCGCATGCACCAGCCCGAAAAGCCGACCCGCCGCGATCGCCCGATCCCAGAACAGGTTGGTCGAAAACGGCCCCTCGGGCGCGTCGCGCAGCAGGCGGTGGCTGATCAACTGGTTGCCGGTATAAATCCAGGGCGCGCTATCATGATACCCGCGGCGGATCAGCCGGTTTTCATCGTCGAGGAAGAAATCCCCCTTGCCGCTGTGCTGAAATGCCCGTTCACGCGGCACGACCAGCAGCAGGCCATCCATATGTTCTTCATCCCATGCCGCAGCAAGTCGTGAAAGCGCGTCGTCCCCATCCTCGTCGGTCCATATGGCGTCGCTGTTCAGGCAGTAAAAGGGTTCGGCTTCGATCAGATGCTCGGCCTTGACCAGCCCGCCGCCCGTTTCCATCAGCAGATCGCGCTCGTCAGAAATCACCAGTTCCAGATCCTGCGCATGACGCGCCAGATGTGCCTCGATCTGGTCAGGCAGGTAATGCACATTGACCACGACCTTGCCGATACCCGCCAGCCGCGCCTTGTCCAGAACATGATCAAGCAAGGTCTTGCCAGCGACCTCAACCAGCGGCTTGGGCAGATTTTCAGTCAGCGGCCGCATGCGCGTGCCAAGCCCCGCCGCCATGATCATCGCCGTATCGACATGGGGCATGTTCAAGCGACCCTGTCGAGCGGTGAGCGCGCACGGACGGCCGCCGGAATGTTGCGATCGAACCAGTCGCGCACTTCGGCAAGCCCCGGATGCGCCAGATCCCGTTCCAGCAATCCCCACATGCGCGGCAGAAAACCCAGATAGCGTTCCTTGCCATCGCGTTTCCACAGGCGGGTGAAAATGCCGATTATCTTCGTATTCCGCTGCGCCCCGAGCAGCGCATAATGCAGGTCGAAATCGGCATCGGCATTGCCGTGCCTGCGATAATGGTCGAGCATTGCGCTTTCCAGTTCGGGCGAAACGTCACGGCGCGCATCCTGCAACAGCGAAACCAGATCATAGGCGGGATGACCGGCCAGCGCGTCCTGAAAATCGATCAATCCCTGCGCCCCATCGGACAGCAGCATGACATTTTCGGCATGATAATCCCGCAGCACCGTTACTTGTTGCCATTTTTCGTCGAACAGCGGCGCCAGCGCGCGGCTCCACACGGCACAAAATTCGTCCTCGTCCACGGCCAGGCCCATTGCCGGCATATACCATTCGGCAAGCAGCGCAGCTTCGCGCAGATAGGCGTCGGCATCGTAAGGCGGAATATCGGCAACGGGCGCGTTCTCAAGCGCGATCAGCACGTCGATGGCATGGCGGTAAATTGCCAGCTCGTCCTCCGGATGGGCATCAACATGTTCGCGCATCCGTTCGTCGCCAAAATCCTCGATCAGCACCAGTCCGCGCACCGGATCTTCGCCATAGATTTTAGGGGCACGGAAACCGTGCTTCAGCAGATATCTGGCGACGTGCAAAAAGGGACGCGGATCCTCATGGGGCGGCGGCGCATCCATCAGCATGGCCGTACGCCCGCTGGCATTGCGTATGCGGAAATAGCGCCGGAACGAGGCGTCGCCTGCCAGCGGTTCGACATGCGCATCCGCCCATCCGACTGCACCCAGAAATTCGTTGAGCCCTTCGGGCAACCGGACCTCGCTCAAATGCGCTTCCTCTTGTCTTTCACCTCGACCGACCGCGAACCATCCGGCAGCGGCTCAATCACTATCTCTATATCGGCAGCCTGTAACGCAGCGCCGCCCATGCCCGGCCATTCGACCAGCAAGACGCGGTCCCGATTATCGAACAGGCCGAGTTCTTCAATTTCTTCGGGATCATCTAGCCGATAGAGGTCGGCATGGACAACGGGCAAGCGCATGCCGGGTTCATCATATTCGTGGATAATTGCAAAGGTCGGGCTCGAAACATCGCCGGTAAAGCCCAGTTCACCGATTATCGCTCTGGCGAGCACCGTTTTGCCCGCGCCCAGCGGGCCCGAAAGCGTCACAATTTCGCCCGGCGCAAGGCCATGGGCCAACTGCACGCCAAGGTCGTGCATATGGGCTTCATCCGGGATTATCATGCAGCAGGTGCCGTGCGCGGCAAGCGTATCGCAATCGTCGTGCCGGCCCCGGGCTGGGATTCAAGCTCGAACTGCCCGCCATGCAGTTCGACCAGCTTTCGTGCCAAAGGCAAGCCAAGGCCCGCGCCGTCGGTCTTTCTGGTTCCGGACCGGTCGGCATGCGCAAATCCGTCGAGCACGCGTGCCTGGCTCCCCGCATCCATGCCCGGGCCGTTATCGGAAACGACAATCGTCACGCCTGCGCGATCACCGGCGGCATGGATCAATATCCGAACGCCTGTCCCGCCATATTCGAGCGCGTTGTCCAATATGGCACGCAACGTCTGCTGCAGCCGCCCGGCGTCCCCTTCGACCGTGCCCGCATTCGGTTTCAGGTCGATCACCAGTTCGGCCGATCTGGCTGTCACCGCTTCTGCCGCATCGTCCGCGACAGACTGGACAAGCCGGGCAATTTCGACCGGCTTCCGCGCCACCGGCAATGCGCCAGCTTCTCCCTGGGTATAATCGAGCACGGCATTGATCTGTTGCGTGAGCCTTTCGGCCGATTTGGCGATGGCGTCCACATATTCATGGGCCTGCGGCGTCAAGTCGCCAGCCACGCCTTGCTGCAGAAGGTCCGCAAATCCGCCAATCGATGTCAAAGGTGTTCGAAATTCATAGCTCATATTGGCCAGGAATTTGCTTTTGATGCTGTCGGCATCGGAAAGTGCTGCGTTTTTGTCGCGCAGCGCCTGCTCGATCTGTGTGCTGTCGGTTATGTCCAGCATGGCCAGCAACGCGTTTCCGTCAGGAAGCGGCACCGTCGAAAGTTGGAAAATGCGGCCGTCGGAAAAGGACAACTGGCTTCGGCGTGGCTGTCGGTTCGAAATCGTCATTTGCAGCAGTTCGCGCAGGATCGAAACATGCGCAGGCTTGCGCAAACGGTTTCCAAGGTCTGGCAACAGTTCGTCAAATCGCGGATGGCGGGCCAGTTGCTCCTCGTCCAGATTCCAGATTTCCGCAAAGCGCCGGTTCCAGATGCTGAGCTTGCCGTCACCGGCAAAAACCGACACGGCTTCAAACAGATTGTCGAATGTCGCGGTCCGCACGCGCAATAGCGTATCTCTCGCACTCGCCAATTGCGCCTGCTCGGTCCGGTCTTCAAAGATCAGCAACAGGCCGCCATCCGGTATTGGCTGCGCCACCAGTCGGAGATGGGTGCCATCACCGAGCAGCCAGGCCTCTTCGATCGGCGCGGCCATTTGAAACCAGGCTTCACGTTCCTGTTTCCATTCCGGAAAATCACGCACCTCCGGCATCTTGCCGTTTTCGCGCATCCGTTCGAGCACGCGCGCATATTCGGGCTTTTCTGCGAGCCACTCGTCCCGAAATGCAAATATCCGCTGGAAGGGCAGGTTTGAAAAGACCAGCGCCCGGTTAGCGCCAAATTGCGCAACGCCCGCCGACATCTTGTCCAGCAGGTTGCGCTGCGCCTCCGCCTGCCGCCGGTTGGAACTGAGGGCATCGTTCAAATCCTGAATATCGACAGCAAGGCCGCCAACGCCAAGCCCTCCCATGGGAATGTCAAACACGCGCAACTGGCGGCGTTCGCCCTTCACGGTTGCAGTTACCAGACGCTGTTGCGCCACGCCCGCCTCGTTCGCCTTTGCCGCCAACGCCATCGGGCTATCGCCATTTGCGCCTTCGATCAGTTCGATGGCATCCTCGATGACGTCTTCGGCGCTGTCGGCGTTGACCGCTTCGACATAGGCCTTGTTCACAAAGCTGATGCGATAATCGCTGCTGCGGTGCCACATCGGCAATGGCGAGGCTTCGATCAGGCCGGCGAGCGAGGCGAAGGCGTTTTTTGCAGTCAGCGCTTCTTCCTTGTGATGTTCGAGTTCGCGAACCGTATCGGTCAGGTCGAACAGCCACAAAATCGCTGCACCCTGCGGATAAACCTGTGCGTCGGCATTATCCACGCGCGCCATGAATCGACGGCTGCCGCCGTCAATCGACAGTTTCTGGGTCAGGGTTTTACCGGTGCGCTGGACGGTGCGAACAATGTCGTTCAGCGCCTCCCAGTCGGCCTTGGCGGTGCCGGTACCCAGACCTGTGCAAAGTTCTGCCAGGGTTGCGACCCGCCGGAAGCCGAGTGACAGCCAGAACCTGTCCGAAGCCTCAATCGTGCCATCGCTCCTGACCACTGCGGGCAATGACGGGGAGGTTTCGATCAGTCTGACGAGACGCCGCGTGCTTCTGACGGTTGCATCCGCCTTTCGCCGGGACACGACACTTTTCCAGACGGCCCAAAGCGACGCGGCAAGCCACGCACCGAGCACCAGCCCCAAAACAGCAATTGTAAGGCTTTCGCCCCGCATCAACCTTCAATCCTCAGGAACCGCCGCACCTAATGTCCGGTGCAACGAAAGCGGGCCTAGCGCAACAAAAAAGGCCCACGCGACCGCAGGCCTTTTCCGTTAATCGATATGGTGCCGATCAGTAGCGATAATGTTCGGGCTTGAACGGCCCTTCGGTCGAAACGCCGATATAGCTCGCCTGCTTGGGCGACAGCTTGGTCAGCTTGACCCCCAGTTTTTCCAGATGCAGCGCGGCGACCTTTTCGTCGAGATGCTTGGGCAGAACATAGACCTCGTTCTTATACCCCGACGTCTTGGTGAACAGTTCGATCTGCGCCAGCGTCTGGTTGGTAAAGCTCGACGACATCACAAAGCTTGGGTGGCCCGTCGCGCAGCCCAGATTGACCAGACGGCCCTTGGCAAGAATGATGATCTGCTTGCCATCGGGGAATTCGACCAGATCGGTGCCGGGCTTCACTTCGGTCCATTTATAGTTGTCGAGCGCGGAAATCTGGATCTCGCTGTCGAAATGGCCGATGTTGCAGACGATGCTCATCGGCTTCATTGCCTTCATGTGCTCGGCGGTGATCACGTCCTCGTTACCGGTGGCGGTGACGAAGATATCGCAGCGCTGCACGGCCTCTTCCATCGTCACGACTTCATAGCCTTCCATCGCCGCCTGCAACGCGCAGATCGGATCGATTTCGGTGACCATCACGCGCGCGCCGCCCTGGCGCAGCGAGGCAGCAGACCCCTTGCCGACATCGCCAAAACCGGCAACACAGGCAACCTTGCCCGCAAGCATGACGTCGGTTGCGCGGCGAATGGCGTCAACGAGTGATTCCTTGCAGCCATAAAGGTTGTCGAACTTCGACTTGGTAACGCTGTCGTTCACGTTGATCGCGGGGAAAGGCAGCTTGCCGTCCTTGGCGATCTGGTAAAGGCGGTGGACGCCGGTGGTGGTTTCCTCCGAAACGCCCTTGATGTGCGCGACCGACATGGTGAGGTAGCCGGGCTTTGCCTTGACGAACGCCTTCAGTGCGCGCTGGAATTCGATTTCCTCGGCATTGGCGGGTTCGGGCAGTTCGTCGCCCGCCTCGATGCGTGCACCCCAGAGCGCGAACATGGTGGCATCGCCGCCATCGTCGAGGATCATGTTGGCGGTGCGGCCCGACCCATCATCCCAGTCGAAAATTTTACCGACATAGTCCCAATAATCGGCAAGGCTTTCACCCTTGACCGCAAAAACCGGGATGCCCGCTGCCGCAATCGCCGCCGCCGCATGATCCTGCGTTGAAAAGATATTGCAGGTCGCCCAGCGCACTTCGGCCCCAAGCGCGACCAGCGTTTCGATCAGGACTGCGGTCTGGATCGTCATGTGCAGCGATCCGGTGATGCGCGCGCCCTTCAGCGGCTGCGAAGCGCCATATTCGGTGCGCAGGGCCATCAGGCCCGGCATTTCGGTTTCGGCAATGGCAATTTCGGCGCGTCCGAAATCGGCGAGCGCGATGTCGGCAACTACATAATCAGTCGACACGGGAAAACTCCGGCTAGGGGATTGGATTGGCCAGCCCCCTAGCCGAGATAGGATCGATAGGCAATCTTAATATAAAGATTGCTTTATATGGCGTGTCAGCGGCGCGAGGCGATGGTGACAGAGCAAGCCTGGGCTGCCTGCCGGGGCACGCCCACGACCTCATCGGCAACCATGGCGAGCATTTTCACATCCTGTCGACCACGCGACAATTCGCCCGACAGCCTTTCCAGTTTCGCACAGTCCGGATCCCCATGCCCGCCACCATAATAGTTGGACAGGGCAATCATGAATTTGTCGAGTTCGGCAAATGCGGCTTTTTCGCCCATCGTCCGGGCATAGCGGGCCTTGATGATATTGTGCTGGCTGGCCAGCACATCATTGTTGTTGCGCACAAAGCGATTGTAATCGCTTAAAAAATTGTCGTTGCCAAAGCGGCATCGAAGCGCGGAAACCATCAGCATCTGGTTCATGTTGGCGATCCGCGCCGCATCCTGTTCTGCATTGGTCCAGCAGGCCTGTGCCGGCGTCGCGACCAGCGAAAGGCCCAATAATGTTGCTACCATAGTCCCTGAAATCTTTGTCATTTCAACACCCCTCCATCTCATGTGGAACGGCGAGAATGCGGGTTCGTGTTTACCGAAATTTCAACCTGCATACTGAAGAATAATTAACCAGCGCCGCTGTTGCACCAATGTCACGCCGCGAAGGCAGGCAGCACTTGGAACCGGCAACGACAATGCCTATCTATAGGCTTCCTGCTTCACATTATGCGTTGTCCGGCGCTCGAATAAACTGGCCAAGGAAGGAAAAGCCATGACGATCAAAATAGGTGACAAACTCCCCGACGTGAAACTGGTAAAGGCGACCGCAGAAGGCCCGCAGCCTGTGCAAAGCGCGGACTATTTCGCTGGCCGCAAGGTCGCGCTTTTCTCGGTTCCGGGCGCTTTTACGCCGACCTGTTCTGCACGCCACCTTCCCGGCTTTGTCGAAAAGGCCGACGAACTGAAGGCCAAGGGCATCGACGAAATCGCATGCACGGCGGTCAACGACGCATTTGTTCTTGGCGCCTGGAACAAGGCAGGCGGTTCGGACGCGATCACGATGCTGGCGGACGGCAACGCCGATTTTGCCGAAGCCGTAGGGCTGACCATGGACGGTTCGGGCTTTGGCATGGGCAAGCGCGGTCAGCGTTTCTCCATGGTCGTCAATGACGGCGTGGTCGAACAGATCAACGTCGAAGCGCCCGGCGACTTCAAGGTCAGTTCGGCCGATCACATGCTGGGGCAGCTCTGACACAAGGCTGAAACATGCATGATGCAGGCGTTTCAAACCAGCCTGCAAGCACAAGGGCGGGGTCACTCCCGCCCTTTTTGCTTGCCAAATCCTGTGAAATGGAGAATCCGCCTTCATGGCCAATAAACAGACACAAGACATAATCCGCCAAATCAACGAACATTACGAAGCTTCAGTTGCACGACTCCGTCAGGCGCTGACCGCCTATCTCAAAGACCGCACCCTGCCCGATATGGCAGACCGCGCGATCGGGGCATTTGCCTATCCGGAACTCGTCATCCGTTATCATGGCACCGAACGCGATCATGCGGCTAACCTCGCCTTCGGACGGCTGGAAAAGCCCGGTACGTATAACGTCACGCTAACGCGCCCTGAAATCTTCGGAGACTATCTGCGCAGCCAGATCGACCTGCTCCTGGATCAGTATGAACTGGAGATTCAGGTTCGACCGGGAAAGCAGGAAATCCCCTTCCCCTATGTGCTCGACGGGCTCGAACTGGGCGATGTTTCGCCGACCGAACTGTCCAAGTGGTTCCCGGCAACCGAACTTGCCGACATTGGCGACGAAGCTGCCGACGGGTTGCTCATTGCGGACGAGGATGGCTCCCCGCTGTCGCTGTTCGACGGGCTTCGCACCGACTTTTCGCTGGCGCGCCTCAAACATTATACCGGCACGCCTGCGGAACATTTCCAGCGCTATATCCTGTTCACCAATTACAACCGCTATGTCGACGAATTCGTCGCCTGGGCCTGCCAGCAGGTTGGCAAAGGCCGGTATACTGCGCTGTCTGGCGCTGGCGGTCTGTATGTGAACGAGGCAACCGACGATCATGCGCAACTTGTTGCCGACAGCACCTGGCGCAAGCACCAGATGCCTGCCTATCACCTGATGGCAGATGGCGAGAGCGGCATCACCCTTGTCAATATCGGCGTCGGCCCATCCAATGCGAAGAATATCTGCGATCACCTTGCAGTGCTCCGGCCAGAGGTCTGGCTGATGATCGGCCATTGCGGCGGCTTGCGCGACACGCAGCGGATCGGCGATTATGTGCTCGCCCACGCCTATTTGCGCGACGACAACATCCTTGATCGCGTGCTTCCCCCCGAAATTCCCATCCCGCCGATCGCCGAGGTTCAACTGGCTCTGGAGGCTGCTGCGGTGCAGGTTTCGGGCACGAGCGGCGCCAACCTGAAGCGGCGCATGCGCACCGGTACGGTGGTGACGACCGACGATCGCAACTGGGAATTGCGCTACACCGACAGCGCGTTGCGCTTCTCGCAATCGCGGGCCGTGGCCATCGACATGGAATCGGCGACGATTGCGGCACAGGGCTATCGCTTCCGCGTGCCCTATGGCACCTTGCTGTGCGTGTCCGACAAGCCGCTGCACGGTGAGATCAAGCTCCCCGGACAGGCCAACCGCTTCTATGAAGAGGCGATTGCTGCGCACCTGCAGATCGGCATCCAGACCTGTGAACTGCTGCGCGAGGCAGGCAACAGCCTGCACAGCCGCAAGCTGCGCGCATTTAATGAGCCGCCATTCCGCTAAGGACGATCATGGACCATTGCCCACCGCTTTCCCGTTCGATTGCAGGCCGCGTCGCTATCGTCACCGGGGCAGCGAGCGGGATGGGCCGGGCAACGGCCATGCTCTTCGCGAGCGAAGGTGCCAGCGTGGCGGTCACCGATCTGGATCAGAACGCCTGTGACGCAATCGTGGCGGAAATCGCGGCCAGCGGCGGCACCGCGCGCGCCTATGCGCTGGACGTTGCAAATCACGATGCAATCAAATCGGTGGTGGCCGACGTCGCCAAAGATTTTGGCGGCATCGATATTGTGGTGAACAACGCCGGGATCTCTGCCTTTTGCCCGCTTGACGCCGGAGATGATTATGACGGCATGTGGGATCGGGCAGTCGCCATCCTGTTGACCGCCCATCAGCGCATGGTCCGGGCCGCCCTACCCTGGCTGCGCAAGAGCGACGCCGCGCGCATCGTCAACATTGCGTCGACCGAAGCACTGGGGGCGACGCCGGGTGATACGCCCTATGTCGCAGCCAAGACTGGCGTAACCGGCCTGACACGGGGCATGGCCGTCGATCTGGGCAAGGAAGGCATCACGGTCAACTGCATATGCCCCGGCCCGATCCGGACCGGCATGACCAGCAATGTGCCGGAGGATGACAAGGCGCTATATGCCAGGCGCCGCACGGCGCTGCGCCGCTATGGCCGGCCGGAGGAAGTAGCACATATGACGTTGAGCCTGGTGTTGCCCGCCGCCGGCTTCATCACCGGCGCGGTGATTCCGGTCGACGGCGGCCTGATGGCGCGCAACGCCTGATTGAATCAGGGGGTTCCCGGCGCAGGCAAAGGCTGTGGGCTGAACATCGGGCCGAGCACAAAATCAACCTTGACGCCGGCCGATGCTACAACATCGCCTTCATTTGCCGCGCCGTTGGCTGTCGTCGAAATGCCTGACGACACCTCATCAACCCTGACGATGCGCCGTACCACCATGGTCAGCGCGGTTGCATAGGCTTCGGCCTGCCGCCGTGCGTCTTCGATCGCGCGCTGCCGTGCGAAGGCCAGCAGTCCCGCCCGGTCGTTGACATCATATTTCGGTGGCTGGATCGCGCGAATCTCCGCACCTTCCATTGACGAGATTACGTCGCCCATCCGCGTCTGATCATATAGTTCGACATAAATCTGCCAGACCGAACGCACCTGCCCGGCGGTGGGCTGGCTGGGCGCGTCGATTTTCAGCTTGCGGATCTGGGTGGGCCCGACGCCGACCGTGCCAAGGCTATTGACCAGCATGTCGAAATTCTGCTGGTTCAGCGCGTCGGCATCGACCGCGCTCGCTGCATCCGACACCATCTGGCCGGTCAGATAGACGATGTTGCCGCGCTGGGTGTAGTTGCCCGAACCGGCGATGTTCAGAACAACTTCGCCAAGCTGCAACTGTGTTTGATAATTGACCGATTGGGCGGAAACGGCGCCCGGAATCGAGAGTGCCAATGCAAGGCAAACTATCGATTTACGCATGGCGCCATTCCCCTCCTGCGGGTGTTACCACCCCTTCTTCTGGCCCTTATTCTGCTTTTTCAGCCAATCCATCAAGGGTTTAAAATATTCAAGCATTGCCTTGCCCGACATTTCACGGCTGCCGGTAAAGGCTTCCAGCGCGTCGGGCCAGGGCTTCGAAGCACCCATTTCAAGCATGGCGTTCAATTTCTGCCCGACATCCTTGTTGCCATAGAAGGAGCAACGATGCAGCGGACCCTTCCATCCGGCAGCATCGCACGCAGCCTTGTAGAACTGGAACTGCAGGATGCGGGCGAGGAAATAGCGGGTATAGGGCGTGTTGCCCGGGATATGATATTTCGCACCCGGATCGAAGCTGTCTGCAGGCCGGTCAGCGGGGGGAACAATGCCCTGATATTGTCGGCGCAAGTCCGTCCAGGCCTTGTTGTAGTCAGCAGGCGCAATCGAACCGTTGAAAACGCCCCAGCGCCATTTGTCGACCAGCAGACCAAAGGGCAGGAACGCCACCTTGTCCATTGCCTGGCGCAGCAGCAGCCCTGTATCCTTGTCGGCGCTCGGCACCTTCGATTTGTCGAGCAGGCCGATCTGCACCAGATATTCCGGCGTGATCGACAGCGCGACGGCATCGCCGATGGCTTCGTGGAAACCATCATTCGCACCGTTCAGATGCAGATAGCTCTGCTTGTTATAGGCGCGCTGATAATAGTTATGGCCCAGTTCGTGATGGATGGTGACGAAATCGTCGGTGTTGACCTTGATGCACATCTTGATGCGCAGATCGTCGACATTGTCGATATCCCAGGCCGACGCATGGCAGACCACTTCGCGGTCGCGCGGCTTCAGGAA
>JADLBY010000042.1 GCA_020847445.1 Sphingomonadaceae bacterium
ATCAGGCGACGCGAGAGAGCGCCAAGAACCCGCTCAAGGAGCGTTGGCGCACCGCGTCGGAAAACCTGCACGACTATGTTCTGTTCATGGTGAACACCGGCCTTCGCCCAGACGAAGCCCTGCGCCTTGAATACCGCGATGTCGCTGTTGTTGCCGACGATGCCACGGGTGAAACCATCCTTGAGATTGAGGTGCGCGGCAAGCGCGGTATCGGCTACTGCAAGAGTATGCCGGGCGCGGTTCACCCTTTCCAACGCCTTCAAGAACGGAACAACGGAAAGCCGACAGATCGGCTGTTCCCAAAATTTCAGAAGCAGCTTTTCAACGCCATCCTCAACGAACTTGAGATGAAGAAAGATCGCGATGGAAACCAGCGCACCGCTTACAGCTTACGCCACACTTACATCTGCTTTCGCTTGATGGAGGGCGCGGACATTTATCAGATCGCTAAAAATTGCCGCACAAGTGTTGAGATGATCGAGAAGTATTATGCCTCGCATATCAAGAACACGCTCGATGCGGCAGCGATCAATGTCCGTAAGGAGAAGCCGAAGGCTCTCCCGCCTGCTAAAACAAATAAACGGAAACCAACCCAAGACGCGGGCCAGAGGCCCAGATCTTCATCGGGGCGCAGCCCCGTTACCCCCAAAGGACGGGGGTCGCGCTAGCGCGCACCCCCTTAATCTTGTTTTCCTTGGCATATTCAAACGAACCGCCTAAACTGGAATCTGGCTATGCGGACGTGGCGAAATCGGTAGACGCAACGGACTTAGACCAATCTTGAGTGCTCGCAGGGAAACCTGCGGTGCAGAACTGCTCAAATTCGGGGAAACCTCTCAACTGGCAATCCCGAGCCAAGCCTTGGCGCGAAAGCGCCTCGGAAGGTGTAGAGACTAGACGGGCAGCACCTAAACCCCGCCAGTGGGGCACGGTGAAGGGATAGTCCAGACCACAAACACTCGGGCAACCGAGTGGCGGTGAAAACCGTAGCAGGTAAGAAAATCCGTCGGGCTTTGCCCTTGGGGGTTCAAGTCCCCCCGTCCGCACCATCCCTTTTCCGATCAAGTCCCGAACGGGACGCAGGGCAAATCAAGCCGGAACCGGCGACTGCCCTTCTCGCGAAGGACAAGCCTGAACAGGCTGGGCCGTTGGCTTCAGGCTCCCGAACGGGAGCGGCCATCGCTCTTACTCGTCATCATCATCTTTCCTGATATATCCTGTATATGTGAATGCTCACATTTCAAATAAGCGCCTTGATTTTTTTAGTTAAGCAATGTGATAATTCCAAAATGACTTGGAGGGCACAGCATAATTGAAATTTGTTATTGCAGTAGTTTTTACGATTTTAGGCGCAACATTAAGCAGCCACTTTAAGGATATCAGACCGATTATCCAATCAGTGCGCATGGAGACTCGCGCGCTTCTTTCTATGCCTCGGATCGAGCCGAAACCATTTTTCCAAGACACCATCCAGTCTGTAGAAACGACTTGCCCGCCAACAGATCGAACTTTGACAATCGTGGCAGGCGGGCAATCGAATGCTGGCAACTACAATAGCGCCCAATCGAAAACGGAAGCTTCGGATCAGGTTTATGTCTTTTTCCGTGGCAAATGCTACGTTGCGAAAGATCCTGTGCTAGGGGCAGACGGTATTAAAGGCAGTCTATGGCCTCTAATGGGAGCAAGTATTGCCAAGAAGCTAAAGCAGCCCGTCTTGCTCATTGTGAATGCGGCAGGTGGAACGCGCTATCTGGATTGGACAGACCCCCATGCGCCATATCTCCCCCGCTTAAAAGCCGAAATCATGGCAGCGCGAGAGCGCGGCTATGAGCCTTCTTTAGTGCTTTGGCACCAAGGGGAAAGCGATGCGTTGGTAGAGCGGAGCGCGTCAGAAATTCAAAGCGATCTACAAGCCTTAGTCGATCAAATTTTGGCGGAGGCGCCAAAGGCACAAATGTACTTATTCAATGTCTCGCGTTGTGTCGGTCCAAAGCGTCCCTACGACTCGCAGAGCGTCAGAGAAGCTCAGTCCCGCCTTGCTGCGCTGGATTCACGAGTCCACTTAGGGATGGACACCGACCAACTTGGAGACGATTATCGCTGGGATAAGTGTCATTTCAACAAGTTTGGCCGCGAACGCATAATAGACATGGCCTTGCCAAAAATAGGCGAACTTTTGAGTGCCAACTGAAAACTGACATTGAGCTAATATTGATCGTCTTTATTTATATATCGCGAAACCCGCGAACTACCATTCACTACCGCTTGCCTTGCTGTTTCGTCAGCCCATAGCAACCGTTGCGGCTTCCCCCGCAGGATTGTTTTTTCTCCGCGGCGCACAGCCTCGCCGGTTTTCAAAGGGATGATCGACCTTCCGGCCACCTCATCTTTGGTGATTGTGCTTGCACGAACCAGCAGTCTGACCCAGCCATCCTTGCCGCGCTCGATGACCTCGGCAGCAATCAGCCGTTCGCCGATACGCAGCGCCTTGCCGCGCATGCGGCGATCATAGATGCCTTCCGTCCATCGGATCACATCAGCAGCTATAAAATCCGTAACGGGAATCCAGTGATCCATCCGCTGCTACCCCGACTTGCTGTTCCTTTCTCTATTTGAACATAAAAGCCGGATAATTTGATTGCGATTTGCCGTGTCGTTCCCTTGTGCTGACATACCGAGGGCTGGGCTCTATCGCTGGCGCGACCGAACCCCCTCATACATGCGTATGGCTGTTTCGGCCCGCCGGGTGACGATCCCTGACCGGTAATGAAAGGTTGCTTTGGTTTAGAGATTAGCGAAAACTCACAGTGAGACCCTGCGAAAGGCCGCAAATCTAAGCCAGCAATCTAGCCGGTTCCAAAGTATGCGGCGATTAGGCGGATTATTCACCGCATAGCTTGCGGCGAATAATCTTGCGATGTGCGGTGAATACGGGCTATAATCGCCGCAGAAGGTGCGGTGATTATGACCTATATCCATGAACGAGCCGATTGGCCAAATCTGCGTTGGAGCGACGAGCAGCTTGCCCAGCCGCTTGCCGCCGTGCGCCATCGCCAAGGGCGATTGATCGGGCACATGGAAGCCCTTGGGTTTCCGCTGCGCGAAGAAGCCGTGCTGCAAGCCCTCACCGAAGATGTCATCAAATCGAGCGAGATCGAAGGCGAAGTGCTGGACCGCGATCAGGTTCGCTCGTCCATCGCCCGACGCCTTGGCATGGATATTGGCGGTCTGGTGCCAGCCGACCGCAACGTCGAAGGCGTTGTCGAAATGATGCTCGACGCTACGCAGAACTATGCCGCGCCGCTGACCACCGAGCGGCTGCATGACTGGCACGCTGCCCTGTTTCCGACAGGGCGCAGCGGCATGAGCAAAATCACAGTGGGCGCTTGGCGCACAGGTGCGGACGGCCCGATGCAGGTTGTATCAGGGCCGATTGGCCGCGAGCGCGTCCATTATGAAGCACCAGATGCCGAGCGGCTTGATGCTGAGATGGGGAAGTTCCTCGCATGGTTTGAAACTGCCCAGCCCGACCCCGTCCTGAAAGCCGGTGTCGCGCACCTGTGGTTTGTTACCATCCACCCATTTGACGATGGCAATGGCCGTATTGCCCGCGCCATTGCCGACCTCGCGCTTGCGCGCGCGGAAGGCACAGCGCAGCGGTTCTACAGCATGTCCGCTCAGATCAGGACCGAGCGCAACGCCTATTACGACATGCTGGAATCTACGCAGAAGGGCGACGTTGACATCACGCCCTGGCTGCTCTGGTTCATCGGCTGTTTGGATCGCGCTTTCGACGGTGCCGAAATCATCCTCGCCAGCGTCATGCGCAAGGCGCGGTTCTGGGATGCAGTCGCCGACCAGCCCTTGAACGACCGCCAGCGCAAAATCCTCAACCGCTTGCTGGATGGCTTCGACGGTAAACTGACCAATGCAAAATGGGCGACTATCGCTAAAACATCGCCCGATACTGCGCTGCGCGACATTACCGATCTCGTCCAGCGCGGCATCTTGGTCAAAGAGCCGGGGGGCGGGCGCAGCACCAGCTACGCCCTCGCATCCGAAGCCTCGACATAAGCAGCACAACCCCTGACATGCCGATGTGACGAAGCCCGCCACCGATGGCGGGCAGGCTTTTAACATACCGTCACCACCCGAAACTCGCAGCACCGACACGATGAATTTTCGCTGTCGCCTTTGACTCCTTGAGAGCAAGGGAAGGCACGTTTCAGTCCATTACGGCCTCTTATTGGGTCGCTTCTGGCACAGCCCCGCCTGTCGTCAATCGCCTGCGCTTCCGCGCCTCTCGCTTCGCTTTGGCTTGTGCAGCTTGCACCTTCGGGCGGGCCTCGCCCGGCGTTGACCACCGGCTTGATGGGCTGCGCCGACTTCTCCCCATGAGGCCGCAGATGGTCTGCGCGCCTCCAATCTCAAGGAGAATGACAATGGCGAACGTCGATCAAAATTCACCCGCTTTCATGCTCTGGTGCGTGGAAGGTGACGGCAAGGATGCCCGCTGGACCCGCATCGGGGCCGCGTGGCTTCATCAGGACGGCAAGGGCTTCAACATGCGCTGCAACGCGATCCCGTTGCAGGGCCGCTTGGTCGCTCGTGCCTTCGTTCCCAAGGCTGACCGCGAAGCGGCGCAAGGAGGTCTGGTATGAACGCGCCCCTCCAAACCGCATCGCGCATCCGCGAGCTGAACGACCTGTTCCGCACTTGCTTCATCGGCGGGCGCGTCCTGATCACCGAGGGCATCACCGCCCTTGGTGACAGCTTCACCAGCGGCTGCGTGGAAGCGGTGCAACGCTTCACCGATTTCAGCGCTGATAACGATCCATACGGCGAACACGACTTCGGCTGTGTCACCGTCGATAATCGCAAGGTCTTTTGGAAGATCGACTATTACGACCGGGATTGCCGTTACGGCTCTAAGTGTCCGGCCGATCCCACCCAGACAACCCGAGTCCTCACCATCATGCTGGCCAGTGAATACTAGGCCAGCGCGCGCGCCGCCGGCGATGTCGGCGGCGCGTCGCCTTGCACTTCCGTCAGAAGCGCGGACCCTGCGGGGGACGAGGGCGTTGCGCGAGGCGGGCCAAAGCCTGCTCGACGTGGCGCAGCGAGACGTGAACGTCAGAGGTCAAGAAGCGAGACTGCGGGTTACGGCGCAGATCGTTCAGAAGGCGACCGTAGAGAGCGCGGAGTTCCTGTTCGTTCATGCCAACGAGTTCAGCGGGGGTGATAAACAGCGACATGATTTTTCTCCCAGTCTGTAGCCGCGACCATCGCGGGCCTTCATGGCAGACAGGGAGCAGGGCGTTTGCCTTGGCCGCACTTGGCGGAGCGCAGCGGAGAAGCCGCGAAGTGGCTTGCGGCCCAAAAGGCAAATCCCCTGCAAGGATGCCCATGAAGAAGGCCTGTGTGGCGTCGGCACAGGGAGAAAATGCGCCGCACCTTGGCACCCGCATCAGAAAGTCTTGAACAAACACAAAAATGACGCTGAAAAGAGAGCCTGAATCTTGTGCGTTAGGAACTGCTTGAATCGCATCGTTCGTCTTTGGCTTTTCATCGCTTTCTGCGTTGCCTGGCCTGTTGCCAGCCACGCCCAAGACCGTGCCCAGATCACCCGTGGGATCACCTATGCGCTGACGGACATCGCGCTGATCGAGCGCGAGCGCGCCCGCGCAGACGTGCCTGACGATTTTGCCGCCGACAGGCTTACACTCAGTCGGCAGCGGCTTTCCGAGAACTACGCGCAAGCAGACCGAACAGGGCAAGGTCGCGCCATCCGACAGGAGGCGGGGCGCAGGGCCAACCGCATCATCGGCGCGTCACCGCGCACCAATGACCGGCAATCGTTTCCCGACCCGCAGCGGGTGCGCGCCGATCTTGCTGCGACAGGCAGCGGCGTCAGCGACGTTGAGCTTGCGGGAAGGCAAGCGGGCCGTGTGGCGATGCTCGCCAACGCTCTTGAAGGATTACAGGGGCCAACGGGAGCCACTGACAAAGATCGCTGGCCCGCAGATGTGGCGCAACTGCACGCCCGCTACTGGCTGCACTTCCACGACCTGCGTGACCGGATGCAGGCGACCTTCACGGACACCTGCGCCCGCTGGCAGTTCTGGTGCACAACGCGGGCAGAGACGTTTAATCGCACGCGCGTTCACTACGAGCACGATCTTGAACGCGCGCAGGACACAGCAACGCTTTAGTTCCCGGAGGGCTTCCGCGAGCGTTTTGTTGACACCACCGGAGTCGGCGGGAGCCGCGCCGGGCACAAGCAGTATCAGACGCAACTCCGCGAGCAGCGCGAAGCCGCTGAACGCGCGCGGGAGATCGAAAAAGATGGCGTGAGCTTTCGCACGCTGGTGCCGATCATCGGCGCAATTCTGCTCGTGCTGATCCTCATCAGCATGATGTTTACCCGAAACAATCAGGGCGGTAGCCGCCCTCCACTGACCGACAATCACGGCTCCGCCACATGGGGCGCGATGAACATGAATGTTCATCCGCTCGACCCGTTGTTCGGCG
The DNA here is from genome assembly GCA_020847445.1 of Sphingomonadaceae bacterium. Classification (GTDB taxonomy): domain Bacteria; phylum Pseudomonadota; class Alphaproteobacteria; order Sphingomonadales; family Sphingomonadaceae; genus Sphingorhabdus_B. The sequence goes on from JADLBY010000042.1 coordinate 6,532, forward strand.
TGTTCCTTGGAAAATATGCGTGGCCGCATCATGCCGATGGGCAGGTCAAAACCGCGCCCGTGTTCACCAAGCCGGAGGCGCATACCCTCATTATGGCCCCGACACGAACCGGCAAAGGCACCAACATCATCGTGCCGACGCTGCTGCGCTATGATGGCTCAATGCTGGTGATCGACCCCAAGGGCGAGAACGCTGCCATCGCGGGAAGGCAGCGCGCAGCACTCCCCGGTCACAAGGTCCATGTCCTCAACCCGTGGGGGGTGCTGGACGATGAACTGGCAAAGCGCGGTTTGCCAACGTCGCACTATAATCCGCTCGACGCGATCCGGCGCGGCGATCCCGATGCGGTCAGCATCGCGCACACAATGGCCGAGAGCATCTGTGTGCGAAGCGAAGGCAAGGACAGCAGCTATTGGGAAGGCAATGCCACAGCGATCCTGACCGCCGTGCTTCTCTGGCTAGCCGACAACGACAGCGACCGCGAACGAAAAACGCTGGCGCGAGTGCGCCAGATCGTCACTCTGCCGCTCGACCGGCTGCAACAGGAATTCTTCGTCCCGATGGCGGCCAGCACCGCCTATGGCGGCGCGATCGCCGAGAACATCGGCCCGTTCCTGTCTGGCGGGGACTCCCGTGACCTGCCCGCGATCCAGCGGACGCTGGCCGAGGCCACGCGCTTCATCAGCGACGAGCGCCTAAAAGAAGCAACATCTGCAACCTCCGACTTCGATTTGCGCACGTTCCCGCACAGGTCGGAAACGGTATTTTTGGTGATCCCGCCCGACCGCATGAAGGTGCAGGCGACATGGCTGCGTCTCATGCTCGCCGCATTCGCCCATGCCTTCCGCACGGCCAAGCCGCGCGGGCAGATACGCGGCATGATGCTGATTGACGAGCTACCGGCGCTCGGGAGGATTCCCGACCTCCCGACCGACCTTGCCACCATGAGCGGCTATGGCCTCGATTACACCCTGATTGTGCAGGACCTTGGGCAGCTCAAAGCGATCTACGGCGAGCAGTCGCGCACGATCATTGCCAACTTTGGCTGGAAATGGCTGTGCAACGTGCGCGACTACGACACGGCCAAGTATGTCTCCGACACCCTTGGCCAGCGCACCGTCGGCACTGCAACGGTGAACGAAGGGCAGACTGGACAGGGCGAACCCACCAGCGGCAAGGCATATGGCGAGATGGGCCGCGCCTTGCTCACCCCTGACGAGGTGATGCAGCTCGGGCGGGAGAAGGCCATTGTGTTGCCGCCCGCCGGGCGTCCGTTTCAAGTATGGGGGGTGGGCTATTGGGCAATCCGCGATGAGTTCCTGCCGTATCGGGAAGGGGCGATGCAGCTCTATTATTCGCACCCCTTGGTGATTGACCCCAACCCCTACATGCAGGGTGCGGACGGGCAGGAACAGGAGGCGAAGTAGCAACTTGCCGCATCACAAGACGCAAGGAAATTTCCGGGCGAATCTGCTTTAATGATGTTGTCCGCCGCTGGCTGGTGGTGGGCACCCAAGGCGCAGAATTGGCGACACGGTAAGATCAGACGCACACAAGCGTATGCGCCGAAGCATTAAACCACTACATCAGTTGCGCACCGTATCCCCTTAGCAATTCACAGTTGCACAAACTCATGTTATGCTAATAACAGGAGATGCAAGCCATGCGCGGTATGACCGCGCGCCTTGGCAAGGGGTTCTTCGACCCCGTTGCATCCCCGACCAAGGAGAGCCTTCGTGCCCTCCTGTGGAACCTCCAGAGCAGGGGATTTCCCTCCCCATGCACCCTGGGCCGGGATGATGAACATATGCGCCCCCCGCATTTGTTCGTCATCCCTCCAAAGGAGCTTTCGCGCTCCCTTGGAAACCCACCGACCGCTGATTGCAGCGGCCACAACCAAAGGGCTTTCATGCCCCTTGGAACCCAGACCGGGGATTGCGAACCCCGGCCCCCCGGCAGGCATTTCGCGCCTGCAACCGACCAAGGCGGTGCCTTGGAACCCTTCATAACAGGAGGGCGGGTGGCGACAGGAAGTGACAAACGGCAACGGAAGCGCCTCATTACGTTCCGTGTGACCGACGAAGAATACGCCCGCTATCATGAACGGGCTTCGCGTGCTGGCCTCGCAGTCGGAGCGTTTGCCCGTGCTGCTGGCCTCAACGAAGCTGGCCCCCGTGCGCGTCGCCGTCGCCCCATTGAACATGCCGCCCTTGCGCAGCTTATGGCTGCCATGAACCGCGTCGGCAACAACCTCAACCAGATCGCCCGCAACACCAATCTCGGAATCGACATTGATGTGCCCGTGCTGCGCGATGCCCTGCACGAATACCACGCTGTGGTCGGCGCGATCTATGAAGCCCTCGGCATGGAGAACGCCGGTGATCATCAAGGGAAAAAGCCGGGCGGGCGCTAGCCAGCTCGCCCAACACCTTGGCCGCGCCGACACCAACGAGCGCATCGAAATCCTGCAACTGGATTCCGCCGGGACGCCCGCCGAAGCCTTCCGCGACTGGCAGACCTACACCCTCGCCACCAAGGGCAAACTCGGCCTCTACCATGCCAACATCGACCCCGACGCCAAATATGAAATGACCCCGCAGCAATGGATGCGGGCCGTCGATATTTTGGAGGAGGAGCTGGGCCTTCAGGGCCAACCCCGTGCCGTCGTGATGCACCAAAAGAACGGGCGCGAGCATATCCATGTCGTCTGGGCACGCGCCGACATGGACACCATGACCTTGCGCTCCGACAGCATGAATTATCAGGCCCACGAGCGCGCCAGCCTGCGCATGGAGCAAGAGTTCGGGCATGAGCATATTCCCGGCAAACACGCCAAGCGTGACCGCGACGCCCAGCCCGAGTTTCCCACCGCCGAGGTCAACCACGACGAATGGCAACAGCGCGAACGCGGCGGCATCGATCACCGCGAGCGCAAGGCGCAGGTCACGGCGCTTTACGAGGCCAGCGATAGTGGCACCGCGTTCAAGGCCGCGCTGGAGGATGCGGGCTATGTGCTGGCGCGCGGCGACCGTCGTGACTTCGTAATCCTCGATGACGAAGCCAAGGCCCACAGCCTTGGTCGTCAGCTTCCGGGTGTAAAGGCCAAAGACCTCCGCGCCTTCATGGCCGACATTGACCCTGAATTGCTGCCCAGCGTTAAGGAGGCCCGCGCCGCCATCCGCGAAGCCACCCGTGCGCAGCCAACGCCAGAACAGGACAAGCCTGAACCGTCCACGCCCGAGCGCGACAATACCCCACCGCAAGAATCCGAGGCTGACCGCGAGCGCGTCGCATCGCTGCGCCGCGCGATCATCGAGCGTCACAGCGCCGAGCTGAAAGAGCAGGAATTGCGACATGCCCGCGAGGTCGAGACCTTGCAGGAAAACCAGCAAGCCGCCGCCGACAAGGCCATCCTGTCGTTCGCGCAGGAACAGGCGCAGCGCGCGATCAAAGAACGCCCGCAGGAACCGGGCGGGATCAACCGCCTGATCCGCACCATCCGTGAAGCCGTGGACGAAGAAGCGCGCCGCCAACGTCTCGAATACGATGCCGAGCGCGCCCGCGATGCCGAGGATCGCCGCAATGATGAAGTTCGCATCATGGTATCCGGCCTCAACGCCGCCCAGCGTGCAGAAATCGACACGCTTGTTGACCGGCAAGGACGCGAGCGCGCTGACCTGTTGGACGAGCAGTCCCGCGACCTCAAACGGCGCGTCGAGGACGAGCAGCGCGCAATCGCGCTTGAGCGCGAATACGAGCAGCGACGCAGGGATGCCTTGGCCAAGGACCGCGAAGGGCCGGAGCGCGATCCCCGCGCACGCTGACGGGCTCGCGCTTCTTGCAATCGGAACCGGGCCTGCTGATCAAGCAGATTGCCAGCCTTGTGCCCCAAGCCGCGAAATCGGTATCGCGGTTCGTGCGCGACATGGCCGCCGCCATTCTGCCGAGCCTTGTTTCACGGTTCATGGCAGTCGCGCGCCGTCGCAGGAAGGCTGACGACGACAAGGGCAGCGCCAGCCACAGCGAGGCTAACTCAAAGTTCTTCGCGGCTTCCAGCACGGCGAAAGGTGACGGCGTTGACGGAGCGGATTTTGGGTCGATGTTCCTTGCGCCACCAATGACCCCGCGACCCAGCCCAAGGCCGCGATCCGCGCGCCGTCTGCGGGCACGCTTCCGCGCCCGTCACTTCCTGAAACCGCCTTGGATGCGTTGATGAGCTATTCGCGCATTTTTTAACGATCCGAATAATTTAGGTAGCACTTATGGGCGCAGCACCATAATGGCGTTTCACTTTTGTTCTTGACGATCCGCTTGCCGTTGGGGCAGATTGATGCAAGGTGCAGCACCGCGCAGCAGAGTGAGTCTCATGACATCCAAACATAGGATCACAGTCAATCTTACGGACGATGAATATGATCGCCTTGAGAATCTGGCGGAGAAATCCAAAGTGTCAAAGGCATGGCTTGGTCGTCATGCGATAAGCTCTCTGCTTGATCGAGCTGACAAGAACGACGATCAAATGCCGTTGCCGCTGGCACGGCAGCGTAGGGGGGCATAATGAGGAACCATTCGCTAACGGTCATCGACCTGTTTTGCGGTGCAGGCGGACTGTCCGAAGGATTCCGCCAAGCGGGTTTTCATGTCCTGGCCGGTCAGGATTTTGATGAGCAGGCGGGAAAGACATTCGCTGCCACTCACCCCGAAGCCACGTTTATTGGGGGGCCAATCCAAAACGTCACGCCCCAGCAGCTATTGAAGGCGGCTGGCAAGAAGAAGGGCGAAATCGACGTGATCGTCGGCGGTCCACCATGCCAAGGCTACTCCGTTTACAACCATCAGCGTGGCGTCAGTGACCCCCGCGCTGGATTGTTTCGCGAATATCTCCGCATCGTTGAGGGCATTCAGCCTCGCTGGCTTGTAATGGAAAACGTCACCGGAATTACGTCGATTGCAGGCGGCGGCATCGTTGACGAGATCAAAAATGAAATGAACAAACTCGGCTATCGCGTCGAAATGCAAGTTCTCAAAGCCGAAGAATTTGGCGTTCCTCAGGAGCGTCGCCGCGTTTTTTTCATCGCTACGAGAACGGGAGCGCCTATCCTGTTCCCCAAGCCGACGCATGGCCCCGGCCTTGAACCGTTTGTCACTGTCTGGGATGCAATATCCGATCTTCCCGTTTTGAAGAACGGTGATGGGGAGCGCTCCAAGAACGGCTATCGGAAATCTCCGCAGAACGGCTACCAAGCACTGCTGCGTGGGAATTGTCCGGCACCGACCAATCATTCAGCATCGCGCCTCGCCAAAATCAATGAGGAACGTATGCGTCACATTCCGCCGGGCGGATCGTGGCGTGATATTCCACACCACCTGTTGCCCGATGGTATGAAGCGAGCCAAGCGGAGCGACCATACAAAACGATATGGCCGTCCACGTAAAACCGATCTTGCTTGCACCATCCTGACCAAATGCGATGTGCATTGGGGGGCCTACATTCATCCTGTTCAAGATCGCGCGCTGACCGTGCGCGAGGCGGCGCGGTTGCAGTCGTTTCCTGACTTTTTCGAGTTTCAGGGAAGCCGCACCGAGCAATATGTTCAGGTCGGGAACGCCGTTCCGCCGCTGCTGGGTATGCGCGTCGCCGAGGCCTTGCTTCGAGCGGATTCGATGAAAGTCGCTGCGCCAAAGCGCACTCGGGTTCGCGAGGATATGAAGATTGCCGTGTAATCCTGAAAGCATGATCGGCGAGGTTCTTGGTCGCAGGGCTGTAAAAGGTGCAAATCCAGCCACAGCTGAATTTCTGTGTCCTTTTATCAAGACGCGCTGCCCCAAACGCAGCACCAATCTTCCAAACGAACCTTATCCTGTCTGCACTTTGTGGAAAAATGGACCGGCTAACAACCCCGAAGAAGATCTGATCTTCGTATGCCCGAAACGGTTTTACGCGGTCGATTTTCTTACCGAGGTCATCGAGCATTGCTGGCCCGGCGATAAGCCGAATAACCCCCAAATCGCCCGCGAGGTCAAAATGGCGGGTTTTGGCAACGTCGATTTTGTGATCGCTGATGTCAAAGATGACAATGAGATCGACCAGTTTCTCTCGGTCGAGTTGCAGGCTATCGACATCACGGGTTCAGCGTTCCCAGCATATCAGGCACTGCGAGCTGCGCAAGATTTGGAGAAGCGCCCGACCTACAATTTCAATTGGGACAACGTCTACAAACGCTACGTTACCCAGCTCATCCGCAAAGGTTATTTCCACCACCACTGGAAATCCAAGATCGTCGCCGTCATCCCCGAGCAGGTTTATCAGTATATCTTGGGTCGGGCGGCTTTCATGAAAACTGCCGACGTGAAGAATGACCCGCAGGTCAACATCATCTTTATGACCTACAGGTTGGAGAATGACCCTTCGCGACCGGGCGAATATCGCCCACGCCTCGTGACCGTCGAGGGCACGAGCCACACCAATTTGCAGAATGCAATTTTATACAAAGAGCCACCACAGCGTGACGCCTTCACCACCCAAATTAAAAGTTCGCTTGTGCGCGGCGCAGTGAAACTCGCAGACCTGATCAGCGCTGGCGAAATTCCGAAAGACCTTGAAGATCACGGGGACGAAGCAAGCGTATGACAAATTAATCGGGGGAGAGACAGGGGTAATGCTTCGCAAGATTATCGCCGTTCGCAACGTTGGACGATTTCGTAATTCAGCTGCTGCAGGCAATCCCCAGCTTGCCCGTCACACTTTAATTTCCGGCGCAAACGGATTCGGCAAAACCACCCTCTGCGCCGTCTTGCGCTCTTTGCAGTCCGGCGATCCTGCTCATGTGCTTGGCCGTGCCACGCTTGGTGCGACCGAAGCGCCATCTATCGAGTTGCTATTTCCCGCAGGTGCAGTTCGTTTTGATGGTGGCGCGTGGACCAGTCTGGTGCCGGACCTTGCCATCTTTGACGGCGTTTTCGTGGCCGAGAATGTCCATTCCGGCGAGGTTGTGGAGATCGACCACCGCCGCAACCTTTATCGCGTTATAATAGGTCAGGAAGGTGTGCGCCTGGCCGAGCAAGACACCGCGCTTGCAGCAACCAGCCGCGAGATGACCGGCACGGTAACAGCAGCGCGCAACGCACTTGCCCCGCACATGCCGCAGGGAATGAGGATCGAGGCCTTTCTTGCCATCGAGCCTGACCCCGACATCGAGGCGAAGATTGCGGCGCAAGAAACCGTGGTTGCCGCGAGCCGCGAGGCGGGCGCGATCCAAGCGCACGCAGCTCTAAACGTCTTCGCAATTCCGGCTATGCCCGATGGCATGGCTGCGATTCTTGCGCGCACGCTGGACGATGTTGCGGCGGATGCAGAGCAATTACTTGCAGGCCACATTGCACGTCACGGTATGGCCGAGCAGGGCGAACCCTGGATTGCCCAAGGCCTTCGCCATAGCGAAGATTCATGTCCGTTCTGCGGACAGGATGTTCAAGGATTGCCGCTGATCGCCGCCTACAGGGCCATATTCAGCGAACAATTTCGCGCACTTTCGCGCGACATTGAAAACCTGCGCCAGCAGGTCATGCAGGCCCTTGGCGATCGTGCCCTTGGCACAATCGCCACGACCTCCGCGCAAAACCGGGAGCATCTCACTTTTTGGCAACGCTTCATTGCCATTGATGAGGTAAGCATCAACCCACCTGAGGGCTTTACCGCAGCTGCCGAAGCATTGCGCAATGCCGCCTTGGCTCTGATTGACCGCAAAGCCGCAGCACCACTCGCCGCTTTGACACCCGATGCCGCCTTCATTGCGGCGCAGGCGGCGTTTGCCGAAGCGGTTGGGCAATTTGATCCCATCAATCAGCAGATCACTGCCATCAACGTAAAAGTCGCCGCAACCAAGGCCGCGACGGGAGCGGCTGACGCGCAGGCCGAAGAGGCAACACTGGCCAAACTCAAGTTGACCCGCACCCGCCACCTGCCAGATGTTGTGACGCTTTGTGTTGCCTACAACGCTCGCATCGACGAGAAAGCCGATGTTGACCGTCGTAAGGAAGATGTGCGCCAACAGCTCGAAGCGCACACGAACAACATCGTTCGGCCATATGAGAACCGCATCAACGAACTGCTCGGCAATTTCAACGCTGGCTTCACCATCTCGCAAACTCGTCACGCTTTTCCCGGCGGCATCGCTACATCGAGCTACCGACTGGTCATCAACAATGTGAACGTCGATCTTGGTGACGGTCGCACAGGGCACGATCAACCCAGCTTCAAGAATACCTTGAGCGCGGGTGATCGCTCGACCCTCGCGCTCGCTTTCTTCCTTGCCCACCTTGAACACGACCCCAACCGGGCGCAGAAAATTGTGGTGTTTGACGACCCTTTCAGCAGCCAGGATGCGTTCCGCCGTCGTCAGACCGTCCACGAAATCATGGCCGTTGCACGCGATTGCGCTCAGGTCATCGTGTTGTCACACGATGCCACGTTTCTGAAACAAGTGTGGGACAAGGCACCGCACGACAGCCGCGTAGCTGTTGGCATAGCCGATCATCGTGCCCAAGGCTCAAAAATGTCAGCGATTGACCTTGAGCGCATCTGCCAAGGTCGCACCGCCACCGACATTGACGACCTTCAAGCATTTATGGCCACAGGTGCCGGAGGTCTGCTTGACCTCGTTCGCAAGTGTCGCGTCGTCCTCGAAACATATTACAAAACAACATATCCGGCGGCTTTCGCTGCCAATGATTGGCTAGGTGACATTGTTGGCGCGATCAGAGTCGGTGGGGACCAGCATCCCGCACATGCGCTCTACGCCGAGTTAGACCAGATTAATGGTTATACCAGCCAGTATCACCACGGCGAAGATGTCGGCGATGCGACGCCCGATCAGATCGACCCGAATGAATTGACAGGCTTCGTGAGGCGAACGCTGCGGGTCGTAAATGCTCTCCAAGCCTAACGGAAAACTGATTTTCTAAGCCAACGCATCGCAAGTGAGCTAATATACTCCTGTCGAACACAGAGGTTCGCAAGCTCGCTCAAAACAACTCAAGAGCCTCATAAAATGCGAGACCTTGGGGTGATCACCGCCTGACTGACCGGTTGGCACGTGGCGCGTCCGATCCTGTGTGGGCAGCGAGGTTGGTCGTTGTTTGCCAGCCCCCACCAAGAGCCTTATCTACGCTCACGGCATCGGCAATCACAGCAGCCTCGGCCTGTGCCAACCGGTCCTCGATTGCTGAAACCTGACGCTGCACGTCGAGCACGTCCGTCAGCCCGGTTTCACCGGCTTTATAACGAAGTCGTGCGAGTTCAAGCGTGCGTGTCAGCCGATCCCGAGCGGCACGGAGCCGATTGGCGCGGTTGCGATCCTCTCTGTATCGCAAAAGCGCAGTTTCTACATCGGACAAGGCGCGGATAATTGTGGCGTTATAAGCAGCGATATTCTCATCCAGCACCGCCTGCTGGCGACGGACGACCGCACGGCGACGCCCGCCATCAAAAATTGGAAGAGAAAAGCCAGGAACAAGCGACCCGTAGCGGCTGGCGCTACTGACCAAATCGCCAAGGCTAAGCGCCTCAAGCCCGAGACTGCCGGTGATTGAGAAGCTCGGATAGAGGTCAGCGGTCGCAACACCAACATCTGCGGTCGCAGCGGCCAGTTCACGCTCGGCGCGACGAATGTCGGGTCGTCGCCGCAAAAGATCGGAGGGCATGACCGCAGGCAAGTCGGGCGCACGAAGGGTCGCTTGCGGAGAATTTTCTATAATCGTCTCGGCGGTCCCGGGTTGCGCGCCCAAGAGTACATCGATCCGATAGAGCGCAGCTTTGCGATCAGCCACAAGAGGCGGAATTGCGGCTTCGCTTTCGGCCACCTGACTTTCGGTCCGCTCGGATTCGGATCGGGCTTCTTCACCCGCTGTGACAAGGCGTCCGGTCAGTTTCGACGTCTGCCGCGATGCCAAAAGCGTTTCATTGGCAACGGCGATGCGGCGCTCAGCCGCGCGGACATCCGCATAGGCACGGGCAACGTCGCCCGCGACCCGAACGAGTGTATCGTTGCGAGCCTCCGTCGCTGAACCCCAGCGCGCCGCCGCTGCCTCAACTTGTCGGCTGTTGCGGCCAAACAGATCGAGTTCCCAGCTGGCGTCAAACCCCGTTCGGTAGACGGTATAATCCAAATCCGGCGAGATAAGATCAGTCGGTACGTTGGCAAGTTGCTCGCCATTCTCGCTCAAGCGGCGGAGCGTTGTCGCGCCTTGCGCATCGATTTGGGGCAAGCGTCCACCCCGCGCTTCATCGGCGCGTGCGCGCGCTTGACGAATCCGCGCTTCCGCAACCGCGACATCCGGGTTGGCCGCCAACGCGCGATCAACGAGAGTCACCAGCGTCGCATCACCGTAGCCAACCCACCATCGGTCAAGCGCTTCCCCTTGTCCCGTCGATGCCTCGCGAAATGCGGCGGGGAGAGCGGGCGATGGTGGGCTAAAATCGGGACCGACCGTACAAGCCGCGAGCAGCAGTGCTGGTAAGGCAACAATTAAGAACCTCCGGGTCATGCGATCCTTCTCCGAAAAATGATATATGCGGTGCAAAGCGTTGCGACGGCGATGACTGCGATCGGCCACAGGCTAGGCCAGATCTCAACGAACCCGCTTCCTTTGAGAAACACGCCTTTGACGATCACGATGAAATGCCGAAGCGGGTCGAACCAGCTGACCCACTGCAACCATACCGGCATGTTCGCCACGGGTGAGATGAAACCCGACAACAGGATCGCGGGCATCATGAAGGTGAAGACGCCAAGAAAGGCTTGCTGTTGTGTTTCTGAGATCGCGGAGATGAAGAGTCCAAAACCGCACAGTGCCAACGCGTAAAGCAACATTCCGGTGTAGAGGACGATGAGGGAGCCGGTGAACGGCACTTTGAACACGACGACCGCGACGATAACGATGATCGTCGCTTGCAAAAGGCCGATCATCACCGCCGGGACCGTTTTGCCCAACATGATGAGCACTGGCGACAGCGGCGAAACAAGGACTTGGTCAAGTGTGCCCTGTTCGCGCTCGCGCGCGACCGAGAGCGCTGTCGTAATCAGGGCTCCGATGGTCGTCATCACCGCCACGAGGCTGGTGACGATCGACCATTTGCCTTCAAGATTGGGATTGTACCAGTTGCGGGTTACCACCTCGGCAGACCCAAGCGTTCCGCGAGAGCGAGATGCGCCTGACAACTCAGCGCTATAACCACGAACGATCTGATCGACGTAGCCCTGCGCAAGCTGCGCACTATTTGACCGCCGCCCGTCACCGATGACTTGGACCGACGCCGTGTTGCCCTGGGCGAGATCGCGCGAGAAGGAGGGAAGGAAGCGCACGGCCAGTAGCACGTGTTGCCGATTGACGGCGTCGCGCAGCTCTTCGTCATTGGTCAGTATGCGCACCTCACCGAATGCCTCGGCGGCGGCGATGCGCTGCACGATTTCGGTTGAGGCTTTGCCGCCGTCTTGATTGAAGATGCCGATTGACGCGTTGCGAACGTCGAGCGTTGCGGCGAACGGGAAGAGCATGACCTGGAGTATGACTGGCATGATCAGTAGCCGCAGCGCCGCCGGGTCGCGGGCGAGGGCCTGAAGCTCTTTGACGATGAGGGTGCGAAGTCGGTTCCACATCAGTCAAGGGTCCGCTTCGTTTTAAGTGTGGTGAGGCCTAGAAAGATTGTCGCGATCAACGCCAACGCCATCGCATTGAGCCAATAGAGCTGACCAGCATAGTCAGACTGAAACAAGGTCTGCAGGATGGTCACGAAATAGCGGCCCGGAAGGAGTGATGCGATGACTTGTACCGGCTTTGGCATGCTACCGATCTCGTAGACGAAGCCAGAGAGCATCATCACCGGCAGAAAAGCTGCGTTGAGCGCAGCCTGAGCGGCGTTGAATTGCGAGCGGATCGCCGTCGATAGCAACAGCCCAAGCCCCAACGCAGTGCCGAGGAACAGTGCCGTGGCCAGACACAGTAACAGGAGCGATCCTCGAAAAGGCACGTCCATGACGACGGTCGCAAGGACGACGCAAATTGCCATCGAAACCATGCCCAGACCAAAATAAGGGATAATCTTTGTAAGAAGCAGTTCGATGCGGGTGATCGGTGTGGAAAGCAGCGCTTCCATTGTGCCGCGCTCCCATTCCCGCGCGACAACGAGCGAGGTCAGCAGCGCGCCGACCACGGTCATCACAACTGCGATCGAACCGGGCACAAGCGAGTCGCGGCTAATCGTTGAGGGATTGAACCAGTAGCGGGCAACGGTTGAGACGCCGGGTGCGTTGGGTGTGGTCTCGCGGCTTTCGCGTTGCTCGCGCCATACCGAGACTGCGCCAGATACATAGGCGCTCACGAAGGCGGCGGTGTTCGGATCGGTTCCATCGGTAATGGCCTGTACTTGACCTCGACCGCCGCGCCCGACTGCGCGCGAGAAGCCGTCGGGAACGACGACAAAGCCGCCAACCTCACCCCGGTCGAGCAGGCGGGCAGCGCTTTCGCGATCGCCGCTGTAGGTCACACTCAAAAAAGGAGACCCTGCGATGGCGGCGGCTATGTCCCGAGCTGGCGCGCCAGAGTCTTCTATGACAACGGCAATCCGCGTCGTGCCGGTATCGAGATTGAGACCGTAGCCGAACAGAAACAGCATGATGAGCGGCATGAGCCCAGCGATCAGGATGCTGGACGGATCACGCAGCGTTTGAATCGTTTCCTTGCGCACCAGCGCCCACAGCCGTCGGCCAGAGAGTTGGTTCGTTTTCAGACGAGCATTTTGTGAATCGCCTATCATGCCGCTTCCTTCTCGTCATCGGCGCGATCGGCCCGCTCGACCAGTTCGATGAAGGCATCCTCCATTGAGGGATCATCATCGTCCTCAGTGGCGGCCTCAGCCCGCAGGTCGTCCGGCGCTCCACTTGCAATGAGCTTGCCGCGATAGATCAGGCCGATACGATCACAATACTCGGCTTCGTCCATGAAGTGGGTCGTGACCATCACAGTCACCCCTTTCTCAACGACACCGTTAATGTGCGTCCAGAACTCGCGCCGCGTGAGCGGATCGACGCCTGACGTTGGCTCATCGAGAAATAATACTGCTGGATCATGCATGATCGCGCATGCCAGCGCGAGGCGCTGCTTGAAGCCGAGAGGTAGCGCATCAGGTGACATCGCAAGGTAGGGTTTAAGCGCGAATGCCTCGATCATCGCATCGATGCGCTCGCGACGGTCGTTGCCCCCAAGTCCGTAAATGCCTGCAAAGAACTCCATATTCTGGCGGACGGAGAGTGTACCGTAGAGCGAAAACTTTTGCGCCATGTAACCGAGCCGCTGCCGGGCTTCGCCTGGCGACCGTTTGAGGCTGTAGCCGAGAACATTGGCATCACCGTTGCTGGGCACAAGAAGTCCGCAGAGCATCTTGAAGGTCGTCGATTTTCCCGCGCCGTTGGGGCCAAGCAAGCCATAAATCTCGCCGCGTTTGACCTCGAAGCTGACGTCGTCGGTGGCTGCGAAGTCGCCGAACCGCTTCGTGAGGTGCTTGGCTTCGATCACCACCTCGTCGGCGGCTTCGTCCCTTTGACCCGCATCTTGCAGCAGCTTCGCCACGACGGACTCGCCGCCGGGCCCGCCGCCCAGGAGATCGATCACCGCGTCTTCGAGCCGGGGCTTGACCTCTTCCAGCGTCGCGCCGTCACCCGCCTCGGCTTCCACCAGATCGAGAGGTTCGTTTCTGTCCCTGAGCACCACCCGAACCGCACGGCCCTGGATCACTCCGTCTTGGACCCTGTCTGACTTAAGCGCATGTTTGAGCACCTGACGCCGATTGCCGGTGATGTTACGGATTAACCGGCTCCGACCCTGCATGCTCTCGGCTAGCGCGTCGGGGCTGCCACAATAGAGCGGCTTGCCGTGGTCGAGCAGGATGACTTCGGGACAGCGTTCGGCCTCGTCGAGATAGGCGGTAGACCAGATGATCGTCTTGCCTTCCCCGGCGAGATCACCGACCATCTTCCAGAGTTCACGGCGCGAGATCGGATCGACGCCGACTGATGGCTCGTCCAATAGCAACACCTGCGGATCGCCGAGCAGCGTACAGGCAAGCCCCAGTTTTTGCTTCATGCCGCCCGAGAGCTTGCCTGCGCGGCGCTCAGTAAAACGCTTGAGGTCGGTGAACTCCAGCATCCGCTCGAACATGTCCGCGCGCTTGGCCGGGTCCACGCCGCGCAGCTCCGAATAGAGCGTCAAATTTTCGAGAACCGTGAGATCCTCGTAGAGGCCGAACCGCTGTGGCATGTATCCGAGCTGTTGACGCAAGGCATCGCCCTGCGCGGCTTGGTCGAGGCCATTGACCTTAAGCGTTCCTTTGCTTGGCGTGAGAAGCCCCGCAATCATACGGATCAGAGTCGTCTTGCCTGCGCCATCTGGGCCGACCAGCCCTGTAATGATGCCAGACTTGATGTTGGCTGAGAGGTTGTCGATGGCGACAACGTCGTCGTTCTTGCCAAACCAGCGAAAGAGATTTTCAAAGACAATCGCGTTTGGATGTTCGGTCATCGTGACTGGTCTCTGACCGGACGGGCACCGTTGGCGAACTGGACTGTAATTGGCATGCCCTGGCGCAGGCGTGAGTCGGGGTTGAGGATGATCACACGCGCCCGATAGACAAGATCGGTGCGCAACTCCGGCGTCTCGACCGATTTAGGCGTGAATTCGGCGGTGGGCGATACATAACCCACTCGCCCGCGATAGACCTTGCCGGGCGCGGCATCAGTGGTGATGTTGACCATGGCCCCCGGCGCGACCAGCCCCAAATTGGCGGCATCAACGAAGATGCGCGCCCAAACAGGCTCGGCGAGGGCTAGGGTAAAGGCAGTTGTGCCCCTTGGGACGTTGGCACCGCTTTCAATCGCACGGGTGAGGATTGTGCCATCTGACGGCGCGAGCAGCACGGTGTCACGAACCTGAATACGAATACGCTCGGCGGACGCCTGTGCCCGATCAACATTGCTCGCCGCTTGCTGAATGTCTTGTCGGCGCGTACCGGCGCGCTGTTCAGAAAGCGCTTGTTGCGCGCCGCGCAACTGTGCTGCCGCCTCATCGCGACGGGCAACGGCGTCCAGCCAACTTCTCTCTGCGATCGCGCCTGTGCCCCGCAGGGTCTGCAAGCGGTCAACGTCCCCTTGAGCGTTGGTGAGCGAAGCGGTTCGTTCTTCTACGGTTGCTTGAGCTTGGGCTATGTCTTCTTGGCGATTGCCTTCGCGCAGTAGATCAAGCTGGGCACGCTGGGCGGCGGTCGTTGCTTCTGCTTCGGCCAGATCGGCTTGAAGCGGTTCGTCGTCAAGCTTGGCAATTACTTGGCCCGCGACCACCGCATCGCCTTCATCAACCAAAACTTCGGCGACCCGCCCGTCTACACGAAACGAAAGATCGACCTCACGGATGTCAATGTTCCCATAGAGCTTCAAGGGCTGATCGTCATTCTGCCAAGGCCGCACGGTGAGCAGCGTTGCAACGCCAACCAGAAGCAAGGCTGCGATAGCGACGATTGTGATGGTGCGACGGCTTGGGCGCTGCATTTTAGTCCTTTGCTCATAACAATTGGCGCGATCCCCGCCGCCAAAAGAGTGCGATCGTGATCAGCGCATGCCTTTTTTTGGTGCCAGTTTGGCCCATTGATGATATTAGTTCACTCGAACGAGTGAGTCAACGCCAATGAAGAGTGTTCTGGGTTTGGCCGATTAGGGTAATGGCTTTCCCCATCCAACATTCGTACAATTCACTCGTGTGATTGTGCCTGAAAGAAGGAGCCGTGATGACAAAGACTGGAACGACGAAGGGACATAATCCCGATGATACCAAAAGCCGGTTACTAGAGGCAGGCTTGGTACTGTTTGGACGCGGCGGTCTCGAAGGGGTCTCAACCCGCCAGCTCGCGGATGCGGCAGGGGTTAACCTCAATGCAATTCAATATCATTTTGGCGGAAAAGAAGAAGTATATCTCGCCGTTGCGAGCCATATTGTCGATACAACAGGCTCTGCCATTAGAGCTGCGGCGCAGAGCATCGCCATCGGGGCCGAAAAACTGGAACCTGCTGATGCCGCAAGGCAGGTCGGCAAGATTTTAAGCGCGGTGGTTTCTGTAATATTTGGCACTCCCGATGCTTCCACACGCGGGGCATTCATGCTGCGAGAGCAAATGCAGCCAGGTCGAGCTTTTGACATTATTTACAAAGGCTACGTCGAAGCGGTTCATATCGCGATTTCGGCATTGTGCGCTCGGGCGCGAGACCTTGCATCTGACGATCCCGAAGCAATTATTCAAGCACACGCGATGTTCGGCCAAGCTCTCGCCTTTGGCGTCGCGCGCGATACGTTGGCTCGAAGGCTTGGCCGCAGGCAGTTAGGGATAGAGGATCTTTCGGCAATAGGACCTATACTCGAAAGGAGCGCTTTCCTCGCTTTAATCGGTACCCACCACGATACAAAGGCTTCTGATTGATCCGCGTCTATTTCAAGAGCCGGACTTCACCTGCTCAGGCGGTCGGCATTTTGAAGGCAAATCCGATGCTATAAGACCAACTTCTGTTGGCCCGAGATACCCCAAGAAAAGCTCTTTCACGCTAGTTCAGTAAACTTGGCGTCCCCTTCGGACCGAGCTCTATCGCTAGCGCGACGGAACCCGCGTCGCGGTTTCCGCCCATTCGGGTGACGATCCCTGACGCCCAAGGCTGGGGCTCTGCCCCTCGCGCGCTGCGAAGTCCCTTCCGCCCAGCTTCCTCCGTTTGCGCTCCGTGCAGCCGGTTCCCCGCGAAGGGACTTACTCCGCTTGCCCCCCGCTGTTCGCCACGAGGCAGGGTTTCAGAAAACGCATCTGAAACCCGCTGCCAAAGGAGGGCAGAACCATGAAAAACCAACACCCCCAAACCGAACAACCGCGCATCTATGTGGCCTGTCTTGCGGCCTACAATAACGGCATCCTGCATGGCGCATGGATTGAGGCAACTGAGGCGTGGAGCATGTGGGAGGCAACCCGCGACATGCTGGCGAAGTCACCAATCCCCGAAGCCGAAGAATGGGCAATCCACGATTATGAGGGCTTCGCCTCTATCCGCATCAACGAATACGACAGCTTCGAGCGCGTGACCGAGCTGGCGGCGTTCATCGCGGAACATGGCGTGCTTGGCGCGGAATTGATCGACCACTTTTGCGGCGACTTGGACGAGGCGCGAAGCGCGCTCGATGATCGCCACCTTGGGCAGTATCAGAGCCTTGCCGATTACGTGCAGGACATCACCGAGGAAACGACCGCGATTCCGCAGAACCTGCGCTATTATATCGACTGGCCAGCGATGGCGCGGGATTGCGAACTCAATGGCGACCTGTTCACCATCCAAACCGCACATGACGCCGTTCATGTGTTTGCGGGGTGCTGACCATGCACCCATCGCACGTTTATCGCTTTCATTGGCAAGGCATCGAGATCGAGGCGACCTATGTTCCCCGCAGTTGGGGAGGCGTGATCGCCCATCTTGAGATCGAAAGCATCCAGCCGCCGCGCGCGCCGTTGCCAATCACCGAAACAGGCTACAAATCGCACTATCACCCCTGCGGCACCGTTGAGGCCAATGGCGGGGATGTGGTGGCGCAGATCATGGCATGGCTGGACGAGGAGGCGGCAAAGCCCGAATGGCGCGCATACGCAGCTAGAAGCCGCCAAGGCGAATTATTTTAGGGAGGGAAGCCGCGCCCACGGCGCGGATTTCCCTTTCCGCCCCAAGCCCCGGAACCCCGCCCGAGCAAAGGAAATTGAACGCGCCTTCCCAACCATGTTGAGCCGCGTAATTCTGGGTGCTACGCTTGCTTTGATCGCAAGCGAATGGTGCAAAAATCGGCCAGTTTTTACACACTCTCTTACACAGTAATTCTCGGGAGCCTAATTTATCGTTTACATTCAACGATATATCTCAGAGTATAAGGGACTTAAAATCTGTCGCCCTTTGGGCGTGCGGGTTCAAGTCCCGCCGTCCGCACCAACCATCCCGACAGGCCGATTGCACGGTTGCCCTTGCCGCCGCTTGGCCGTAATCTCGGGCGATGCGCTGGCTCGTACTGCTCCTTCCCCTCCTGCTTGGCGCTTGCGGGACTGGCGGGCAAAGTCAAAGCAGCGACAAGGGCACGATCATCCGCCTGGTCGAGGCCGATTCCCGCGGGCTTGACCCGCAACTGGTTTCCGACCTCGCCTCCACCCGCGTGGCGGCGGACCTTTTCGAAGGGCTCACACGGTTCGACGCAAATGGTGCGGCAGAAGCCGGGCTGGCGCAAAGCTGGACGACAAGCGCCGACGGCCTGGTCTGGACTTTCACCCTGCGCGACGGGCTTCGCTTTTC
>JADLBY010000043.1 GCA_020847445.1 Sphingomonadaceae bacterium
GGTGATGTGGCGCGACGTATTCCTCAACAACAGGGAAGCCGTGCTCGAAATGCTCCAGCGTTTCAGCGAGGATCTGACCGCGCTGCAACGCGCGATCCGCTATGGCAAGGGCGACGAGCTGGAGGCACTGTTCGCCCGCACCCGCGCCATTCGCCGTTCGATCGTCGAACAGGGGCAGGATGACGACGCGCCCGACTTTGGGCGGAAACATTGAGGCTGTAATTTCTGCCTTCAACGTTCGCCCTTTGCTTGGGCGTGGTGCATTTGATTCCCTCAGAAGAAAGAAGGAAAGAAGAAATAAGAGGTCGCGCAGCGAGCTCACTTAATCCCATAGTCGCGATGTCGATCCGGGCGCTTTATTGAAGGGCTAACGCCCTTCTTCCTTATTTCCTTCTTTCTTCTGAGGAAAATTCTACAAGCACTCCGAAGCAGAGCAAAGGCAGCTCAATCGTTCAGCGCATTGATCGCCGCGTGCACCCGGGCCTCGACTTCCTCGCGCGGCAGCCCGGGCGGGATGGTTTCACCGACCTTGTAGGTCATGATGCCCGGTTTCCACCACGGCTTGCCCTTGGGGGTCAGCACCCCGCTGTTCACCGCAATCGGCACCACCGGCAGGCCAAGCAATTTGTAGAGCCCTGCAAAACCGGACTGCAGCGGCGGTTTTTGCCCGTGCGGAACGCGCGTGCCTTCGGGAAAGATCACGATAGGGCGGCCTTCGGCCTGAATCTTGCGCGCAAGGGTGATCATCGCACGCAACGCGCTTGCCCCGGCCTCCCGATCGACCGGAATCATGCCATAGCTTTGCGCGGCGGTTCCCCAGCCGGGGATATCGAACAGTTCGCGCTTGGTGATAACTGCAGGCAAATGGAACAGGCGCGGCATGTCGATCGTCTCGAACATCGCCTCATGCTTGATCGCATAGAGCACCGGCTCTTCGGACAATTTGCCGTCGACCGCCACCCTGATACCGAGCAGCCATTTCGCGCATGCATGGTGAAAACGGCTCCAGCCATGCACCGATGATCGCAACAGCGGGCGGGAAATATACGCGCCGAGCAGCGCGGACAGCACATAGGGAACCGAGCCGATATAGAAGATAATGCCGAAAAGCAGCGATCGGATCAGGAACATCGGCTATGCCCCGATCAGCGCGGCGGCGGCTCTCAGCCAATATTTGTTATATTCGCGGAAAAGCACATAAAAACTGGGCTTTGTCGGCACCGCATCGGCCAGGATTTCGACATTGTCGGGCAAGGCGATCTCAAGTTCGAGCAGGCCGCGGCGCATATGCCAGTCATGCGTGACCACGCGCAGCGTCCGCACCTTGTTGCGCGCGACCCACCGCGCGGTTTCGAGCGCGTTTGACCGTGTGTCGACGGCGCGAAAGCCAAGATCGATGCAGCAATTGAACAGCCGCATCGGCCGTTTGTATTCGGCGGCGAGTTCGGCCGGTTTCACGTCGAGATCGACCCCGGAAATAAGCATCCGGCGCGCCTTTTTCTTTTCGAGAATTTCCAGCCCCCGGTCGATGCGTTTCGGTCCGCCGGTCAGAACGACGACGCCATCGGTCACTTCCAGCTTTGCCGGCTGCGGCAGGAAGATCGCAAACCAGATGAAGCCGAGTATCCATATCAGCAGGATCAGGGAGAGGAGACGTCGTATCATAGCATCTTCTTGAGCGTCGACTGCACGGTCCAGCGGGCCATCGCCATCGACAAACCAGTAACCGCGACCGGTATCAACAGCAAGAGCGGCCAGCCATAAAGCGGAACCGATGCGCCCGACAGCAGCCCCGGCTCCAGCGCGGCGATCCGTTCACCCAGCAGCACAATCACGGCGACCGCCAGCGTCAGCCCCAATGCCCCGCCGAACAGCGCGTCCAGCGCGACCCGCCGCTGGAACAGCCGGGCGACCTGCAGGTCGGTGCCGCCCATCATGTGCATGATTTCGATCGTGCCCTTATGGGTGTTGAGCGCCCCGCGAACGGCCAGGGCGACGGTCGCCGCGGTCGCAACCAGCAGCAGCAGCACGATTGCCAGCGCCACCCACAGCATCGAACTGACCAGATCGAACCATGGCGTCAGCCATTGGGCGTTGCCGTCGATACGCACCGACGGGGCAATCCGGGCAAGATCGCGGCGCAGCGCGGCGAGGCGTGCTGGCCCGGGCATGGTATTAAACTCGATGTCGATCAGCGCCGGAACGGGAATATCGCTATCTTCGGCGACATCGCCCAGCCAGGGCTCCAACAGCGCACGCGCCTCTTCCTCCGGAATGATGGTGACATTGCCGACACCGGCCAATTGCCTGAGGCGCGCTGCCACCTGCCGCTGTTGCAAAAGGCGCGCGTCGGGATTGTCCTCCAATATCTGCACCGTTGCCTGCCGCGACAGCGACTGGCTGCCCTGACTGGCGGCGTGCCCCAGTGCCAGCGCGGCGGCAGCGGCCAGCAGTGAAAGGAACAGCATGATCGCCATCACCCATGGCATCGGCCCGGTGAAGCGCCCGTCGGGGATCAGCTTGCGCTCGTGCGGATTGGCGGCGAAGGGCAGATTCATGCGCCGCGCCTAGTTCCGCAAGACCAGCGGCTGGGGCGGGTGTTTCAGCGAACCGGTCGGGTCCGCCAGCCTGCCCTTGTCGAGCCGCATCATCTGCGCCCCTTCGATTTCCTGCAACAGATGGATGTCGTGCGTTGCGACGACCACGGTCGTGCCCAGCCGGTTCAGGGCGGCAAACAGTTTCAACAGGCGCACCGCCATGTCGGGGTCGACATTGCCGGTGGGCTCATCCGCAACCAGCATTTCGGGCCTGCCGATCACCGCGCGCGCGATCGCGACACGCTGCTGCTCTCCGCCCGAAAGCGTGGCCGGACGGGCGGAGGCCCGCTCGGTCAGCCCGATCCAGTCGAGCATTTCGTTCACCGGCCCTTCAAGGTCGCGCTCCGAAATACCGGCGATACGCAGCGGCAGCGCGATATTGTCGAACGCGCTCAGATGCGACACCAGCCGGAAGTCCTGAAACACCACGCCGATCCGGCGGCGAAACCCCGGCAGCCGGTTGCGCGGCATATGGACCAGATCCTCGCCAAACATGCGGATCGCGCCACGGCTCGGCCGGTGCGCCAGATAGAGCAATTTGAGCAGCGATGTCTTGCCCGCGCCCGACGCGCCGGTCAGGAAGTAGAAACTTCCCGGGAACAGCTTGAAACTGACATCGGTCAGCGTTTCCGCACCGGTGCCATATCGCAGGCCTACATTGTCGAATTCGGCAACGCTTTGCATCGCGCAACCGCATTGCACATTAGCCACGGCTTCGCAAAGGCTTGTTGCACGGCAGGGCGCCCGTGCCTGACGATAAAACGCACACCGTCCACAGCATTATCGCCAGATATGCTTGCATCTGCGAATCGCTGATGGCTATGACTGGCCCATGCTGCTGGTCTGCCCCGAATGCCGCGCCCGCTATGTCGTTCCTGACAGCGCTATTGGCGCAAACGGGCGGCAAGTCCGCTGCGCCAATTGTCGCCACAGCTGGTTCCAGGCCGGGATGGAGCTTCCTCCGGCACCACCCGCGCCCGCAATAGTCGCGCCGCCGGTTGCCCCCGCCCGGCAGGAGGAGAGCGCGCCATCGCCGTCTGCTGCGGCTGAGGCCGTGCCGACAGCGCCCGGCGGATCGGACACGGCTGTTGCCGATGAATCCTTTCCGCACCCCGGCTTCACGACCTTTGCCAGACCTGTCGCCGAGGAACAGGCTCCGGCCACAGCCGATCTGCCGCCCGTTATCGAACGGCCCGAGGCGGTTGAGGCTGTCGCTCCGCCGACCTTTGCGATGCCCGCCGATCCGGTTGTCGAACGCAGCCAGTTCGCGCATGAACCGCCTTTCCGTCCGCGCCGCAACCCGGCCAAGCTTTGGACATATGCCGCCATCGCCTTTGCCTTGATCGTTGCCGCCATCGGCGCGGCGACATGGTATTCGGGCTGGCTCGACAACAGTTTCGGCGCATCGGTCGCCGAGCCCGACCTGAAGATCGTCCTTCACGACAATCTGGAGCTTGGCCGCGATGCCGATGGCTCACCCTATTTCATCGCCAGCGGTTCGATCGTGAACCCGACCGCGCAGGCGCAAAAGGTGCCCGAACTTCTGGTGACGCTGAAGGATTCGAGCGGTCGCCCGGTCTATAGCTGGACGATGAAGGCCCCGGTCCGGACGCTGGCCCCCGGCGCAAAGGCCGACTTCAGCCAGCTGCGCCGCGATGTGCCGCTTGCCGCTTCGCGGATCAGCGTCGGCTGGGCCCTGGGCGGCTAGGCCCTATCTTTCAGTAGAAATCGATCTGGACGGCACGCCCGCGCGCACCGGTTTGCCGTTTCAGCGAACGACCGTTTCGGGGCGTCGGCGCCGACATGTCGATCCGCTCCATCCGGATGATCGTGACCGTCGCGGCGGCCTGCACCCGCACGGGCGGTGCGGGCGGGGTCGGGCCGACAGCGGCGGCAAGGGCGAATATCCATCCGGTCACCGCCTGCTTTAACGATCTGTTAACCCTCGTCCGCAAGGTGCAAAGAGGGTTAACGGGCGGCGCAAACGCCCTTGTCGGCAATTCCGGCCCCGTGCCGGACGCAGATGCTCCAAATCGCTACAGTCCGGGGCGTGGAAATTATCGCGCAATTGCAGTTGCGTCGCCCAAAGCCATTTGCTAGGGGCGCTCGCCTACCTGTCGGGGCAGTGCGGTCGTGGCGGAACTGGTAGACGCGCAACGTTGAGGTCGTTGTGGCCGAAAGGCCGTGGAAGTTCGAGTCTTCTCGACCGCACCAGACAGTCCTGACAGCCATTTTCAGCTGCGGCTGGATCTTCCCCCATATTGTTCTTTGCCCGCCCGATGGCGCGGGCGTTTGCGTCGGCCGACTACGGTATTTCCGTGGTTATTATGGCCACCGTATATTCCAAAGCCATTCCTTGCCATTTCGCAAAACATGGTCCGTCCGGACCTTTAAACCGTTCTGGTCCGTTGCAATGCGGGCGATAGCGATACCCTCGGGCCCGCGAACAGGGGCCACAGCGGGATTATCAAAACTGAACGGAGTAGTGATATGAAAGTGAAAATCTATCTGGCAACTTCAGCTTTGGTCCTTGGCCTCGGTCTGTCCGGTACAGCCATCGCCAACGATCAGAATCAGGGCAATACCGCCAACAACAACACCAGTTCATGGGGCGGCACCACCACCGTCGTGAACGACCTGATCGATGTCTATTATCAGGACAATGCGGCTGACAGCCTGTCCGTGACGTCGAGCATGAGCGCAGAGCATAACGGCAACACCAAAATTGTCGCTTCGCAAAGCCTGTACGCCGAAAACAGCAATTCCTATCTGGACGAAGTTGTCGATCTCGACGGCGAGGACGGTTCGGAAACCGCTGTCGGTTACAACAGCGGCAGCAATTCGGTGAACGACAATGCCTTTGCGGCCTATGCAGGCATCCTGAACCAGGCATGGAACACCGGCATCAACGCCAACACCCAGGCAGCGACCAATATCGCAGCCCAGGGCACCGTCAACTTCGGCGTCAGCCAGAGCGACGGCGGCGAATAACGCCTGACCGGTCCGGCGGCACCCGATTCCGAAACGCGGGTGCTGCCCCAGCCGGCCGTAGAGCGGCGGCGCTATGTCGCCAGCATCGATCGAAGTGGAGAATTTGAAATGAAAGCGACCCTTAAAATTTCCGCACTGGCGCTTTGCCTGGGGCTTGCCGCTCCGGCCTTGGCCAACGACCAGAATCAGGCCAATACGGCCAATGGCAACAGCGCGAGCGTGTTTTCGAACACCGAAGTTGCCAATGATCTGATCGACATTTTCGTACAGGAAAATGGCCCGGCGACGCTCAGCGAAAGCTACAGCGAAAGCTATCAGTCGAACAACAACACCAAGGTGGCAGCCTATCAGGAACTGCATGCCGTCAACACCAACCATCATCTTGACGAAGTTGTCGACCTTGATGGTGAAGACGATTCACCCACTGCCGTCGGCTATAATAGCGGCAGCAATTCGGTGAATGACAATGCGTTTGCGGCCTTCGCCGGGATCGCCAACCAGGCATGGAACACCGGCATCAATGCCAACACCCAGGCAGCGACCAATATCGCAGCCCAGGGCACCGTCAACTTCGGTGTCTCCCAGGGTGCGGCTGCTGCTGGCGGCGGTGGCGGCGACGCAGACTGATCCGCTGACGAAGGCCGGACAGCCACGACCCTGACCCCAAATGGCCGCTGTCCGGCCTTTCCATTCCTGTCAATCGGAGTACCGATCATGAATATCAGCCATCTGGCGGCGCGCTTTTCAGCGATCGCAGTCCTTCTTCTTCCCACACAGCTGGCGGCGCAGTCGCCGCTTGCGACCGACGGCGCCGCTTCGGCGGGTGCGGATGCCGGCATTGCCGCCCTCGGTGATACCGCCTCCAGCGAGACCATCGTCGTACAGGCGCTTCCGCTTGCCCGTTCGATCGCGATCCAGAAGGCGCGCCACATGCTCACAAATTCGGAGCTTGCAGACGAACGCGGCGGCCAGTCGCTTGTCGTGACCAACCAGACGCTGAGTGCGATCACGCAGGGCAATGTGCTCAACGGCGATTTTACCGCGGGCAGCGTGTCGCTGTCGGACAATGCCCTGTCGGGATTTAACGGCGTCGGCAATGTACTGATCAACACCGGCGCGCAGGTAAGCCTGCAGGCGGGCATGAATCTGACGATCAACATCGGCGACTGAGCCCAATCGGCCTGGCCCGTCCCACATCCTATGAAGGGGCATGCAATGCGCTGGAACTGCTGGAAAATTATGGCCTATGCCGTGGCTGCGACCGTTGGTGTCAGCCAGGGATCCGGCGCCCTGGCCGATGTCCGCCTCGGGCGCGAAAATGGCGGTGACTTTGCCGTTCAGGTGATGAGCTGGTGGGAAATCCCCTTCCGCACCGTGGTTCGCCAGCAATATGATTTCAGTTGCGGTTCCGCCGCGGTCGCCACTTTGCTGACCTATCATTATGGCCGCAAGACCGGCGAACAAGAGCCGTTTCGCGCGATGTGGAAAAGCGGTGACCAAGAATTGATCCGCAAGGTCGGCTTCTCGATGTATGACATGAAGGCCTATCTCAACCAGATCGGCTATCCGGCAGAGGGTTTTCGCCTGAGCGTCGCCGACCTGCAAAAGGTCAAACGCCCCCTGATCGTTCTGGTGAACGTAAAGGGCTTCAAGCATTTCGTCGTTATCAAGGGAATCAGCAAGGATCGCGTCCTGACCGGGGATTCGGTTCTTGGCATCAACCAATATTCGACTGCCGATTTCGAAAAAATCTGGAACGGCATAGCCCTGGCGGTCGTCAAGAGCCCCCCGGGTCGCACCCCCAGCTATAATCTTTCGAGCGACTGGGGCCCATGGTCCCAGGCCCCGCTGGAGGAAGGCAACAACGCCCTGGCAGTATCGGTTGGCGATCTGACCACGCACTTGCCTCCTGATTATCAACTCACGCCCCAGATATTGCTCGATGTCCGGGTCGGGACAGTGAAATGAACAGGTATCAACGATGAGCTTTCGCAACCATGCCCTGACCACGGCGCTGATTCTCGCCCCCGCGACCCCCGCGCTTGCCGATGACGATCCGCTGGCGGCGGCGGTTCCGCTCGACGACGCCACCCTGGCCGAGCAGCGCGGCGGCTTTCGCTTTGAAGGCATGGACATTCGTCTGGGGGCGGACATCAAGACATTTCTGAACGGCGAACTGGCCTTGCAGACGCGGATCACGATCGCCGATGGCGAGTATCGGCAAACGCAGATCGCATCGGCAGCGCTGACCCTTGCCGATGCGGACGCGCTGCGGAACAGCGTATTGGCCAATGGGTCAATGACCATGAACATCGGCGACCAGCGCGTCTATCTGGCCAATGAGGGCCAGACCGCCCTGATCCAGGGCACCGATGGCGCGTTGCAGAATATCCTCGTCAACACGGCGAGCAATATCGACCTGAACCAGGAAGTGAATGCGACGCTGGAAATCGGCGGTTACCAGATGTTTGTCAGCGCACTGGCAACCGATCAGCTGCGCGGCGCGCTGGGCGAAGATATCGCGCGCGCCATCAACGGCAGCTTTGGCAGTTAAGTCCGGAACCGCGCCGCGCCTCCTTTCCGGCAAGCGGAATTTCCATCGGTATTTCCATTCGACGTTGATCGTCCGTTTCTGGAGGAGGAGGCTGGGGGGTGTTTGCAGCGTCGGTTAACGCCCGCTGATGTGAGCAGGGTTTTACACTCCCCGCCAATCACCCCACGCAGGAAGGACAAACGGCCCGGCACCCGGCCGGGCCGCTAGGATCCTCCCAATTGCTATTTGCCCAGGCTGAACGGGAAACGCAGCGTCACGCCCAGATCAGGCGCGTCGGCGGTTGCGCCCAGCTCGATCGCGACGTTGACCGACTGGCGCATCGACAGCCGGTATGACATGCCAAAGGTGAAGCTGCCGACCTGGGCACGGTTGGACCTTTCCCGGCTGCCGCCAATCTCGGTGGTGGTGGGGAAAATATAGCTGTGGCGATACCCCATCGAGAATGAGAAGCGGGGGTTGAGCGCAAAGCCGAAGCCGACATTTCCGCTGATCGCATCGCCGGGATCAACCCGGCCGATCAGCGCGCCACCAACCTTGCGGTCGATATCGCGCGGGATGTGCCAAAGATAGCCGAGGCTGCCGAAAATCACGGCCGGGTCGGACGGCAGCAGGAAATTGACCGAGGGCTGGACGGCCCAGAAGCCCGAACCTGTGGACAGCCCGGTTGCCACGCCGAATTCGTCATAGCCGACGTCGAACGGGCTCTTGCCGGTATCCGATTTGACGCGCAGATTGGCCACCCAGATCGGGTTCTGGCCCTTGGGCCGGTTGAGCTGGTACCGCAGGGCGAATTCGATATCGCCGATGTCGCGTTCCTTCAGCTTGATTGTCCGGACGATGCCTTCATCACGCTGCTGCGCCACTTCGATGCGGTCCCATCGATATAGCGCCGGGATCCGCGCCTCGAGTTCGAGCCGGTTCGTCAGGCCATAGCGCAACCCCAAGGTGGTGACGATCGTGTCCCGGTCGGCGTCCGACGCCTCGATCAGGCCGATCTGTATGCCAGGGACAAGCTCTATCCCGCGAAACACCAGCCTGTTGGTCGATGAACTGGTATAGTCGAAGGAGGGATCGATCACCAGCCGACCGGCGGGCGTCAGTACCCCCTGGCCTTCGGGCACGGCCTCTACCTTGGTTTCGATCGTCGGCTCGGGCGGCGGCGCTTCACCGACGGGTGCATCGGGCAGCATCTGCGTTGTTTCCTGCGAGGCAGGCGCGATCGCCTGACCCATTCCCATCCCCCGGAGGCCGGCCAGATCGATTTCGCCGGAGGTGCGGCGAAGCAGCATGTCGATCGCAAGCTGCTGGCGCGCAATGGTTTCATTCTGCTGCCGGATCATGTCGCGCTGGGCAGAGATTTCCGCGCGCAGCGATTCGAGCTGGGTTGCAATGTCGTTGGGGTTTGCTCGGCTGCCCGCCATGGGGGATCGGCCATCATCGATGGCGTCGCCATGCCCGAGATCGAATCTGTCGAGCGACGCCGGTTCGATCGCGTCACCCGCCGCGAATGCCGCTTCGGGCACGAAGGCCGCCGTCATGGTTGATGCATAGCCGAGTGTGCAAAGCATCATCGCGCGATTTGTCGTTCGGTCCATGACTATGCTCCATTCGCTGTGGCTAGGTTGCGCGGGGCAAAGCATGAAGGATGCGGTTGATCGGCATCATGGCTGTCTGCCAGACCCGAAAGACTGTCCGAGTCGAGAATCTCGATCGTCTGCGGGCCGTCGAGCGTAATCAGCCCGCGGCGGCTGAACTCGGAAAGCGTCCGGCTCACCGTATGGATCGTCAGCCCCAGATGGTCCGCGATATCGATGCGCGACATCGGCAGGGTCAGCGCGCCACGCCCGCCCATGCGGCGGGCGGTGGCCAGCAGAAAGGCTGCAACCCGCTCGTTCGCCGTGCGGCGTCCCAGCAGCGAAATACAGGCATGGGCATTGTTGAGCGCACTGTGCAGCATCCCGCTGCGCGAATCGGCTTCGCTCCTTGGCGCCGTTGCCGCGCTATCGGCGCGGTAAACCGTCAGCGCGACCGCCGTCACCGCCTCGGCCGAGGACGCATGCCGTTCGCGATCGACGCCGAAAACATCGCCCGAATAGTAAAAACCGGTCAATTGCCGGTGGCCGTCCGGATAGATGATGCAGGTGCGCACGGTGCCCGAAACGACACGGTACCAGTCGGTCACCCGGTCGCCCTGGGCATAGATAATCTCGCCTTTGCGGAATTTCAGTATGGCCGCTGTCGCGTCGGACGCGCGCATGGTCGGTTGGCCGCTGAGCCTGAGCATTTTACATCTCCCTTGCTGGCGCGGCCCGATATTATGTTCTGTTCGGAATGCCCGAAGTCTAGGGATGGCGGGAAATGCTGGCTATTGGCAGAACTCGGTGCGGTTAATGCCTTGCCGGATTCAAGTGGGTAAATTTGCTTAGAGAATTTTACAATTGGGCTTGCCTAAGGGCATATGCTAAAGGTTTAACCACAAGTCAGGAATCGCCGAATGACAATGATTCGGCCTGACGTGCGAATGAGCCAGAAACTGGCCGGGGTAATTATGGTTAGTCAGATACGGTTTCGTGTATCTGCGCCGGAATCCAGATAGGGTTGCAAACGGTTGTAGGGTTCGCGTCATTCCAATGACGAGGAGGAAGACACTGTGTTGCAAATTGATCCGCAAAGCGGCGTTCCTGCGTTGACGACACGGGAACAACAGGTACTGGTCTTGGTAGCGCAAGGCCTGTCGGCAAAGGAAACGGCCCA
>JADLBY010000044.1 GCA_020847445.1 Sphingomonadaceae bacterium
ACACCATCGCCTACACCGGAAATTACCCCACGAGCGCGGACGCTAACCCCTGCTCTGCCCAATCAGCGCCAAACTTCAATCAGGTACGTTTAATCTGACAATACCAGCCGTTCTGGCCTGCTGCGGTGATTCTCCGGACCAATTTTTGAAAGCGGTCGAGAAGTTGGCGGGATCCGTATATCCCAGACGATATCCGATCTCTGCAATTGTAAGGTCGGGGTTTTTGAGTAATGCACGAGCATGGGCAAATCGGCACTGTTGGACCAGTTGTCTGTATGATGTGCTCCTAATCGACAGTGCATAGCGTAACTGTCTTTCGCTCACCCCCGCCTTCGATGCCATTTGCGCGAGCGATGGCGGCTCGGCGATCATGGCATTTATCGCGTTTTCCGCCAACGCTACCAAGTCTTTTTCTTTTCCGGCAAGGCTCTGTTCTCGCTCGCACTGCTTGACAATTGCAGCATAGCTCAACTCATCCGCCATGACCGATGGTAAATTCAGCAGGCCGCGTTCAAAATAAAATACGTTCCGCAAGCTGTGTTCTATCGGCGTGATACTGAAGTGAGTACTGTATATCTTCTCAATATCCGATGGCGAGTGCATTAACTCTATCCCGGTAAAATTCCCAACCTTTCCTGTAAAACGCGAAATATACTGATTGAGACAGGCCGCCACCATTGCGATTAATATTGAGCCGCCACGATCTGATGGGAATTTTACATCAATCACGAAGGATGCCTCGTCGGCCTCTTCGAACAATTCAAAACCGACTATCGTAGAAACCAGCTGATGAAACCGATGGATCAGGGCAAGACCCTCACGCAAGGTCGGAGCAATTTGCACACCCACACCGACGGATCCGAACGAGCTCATTGGAAGCCTTTCCCCTATGGCTATTCCAAGTTCGCAAATTTCAGACAGATGGGGCAATTCATCCAGTGTCGCCAGTATCCTGTAATCGCGCTCTTCCGCAGGTAGCTTTCTCAAATCCGACATCAGGGGGAAATTTCTGGGTAAGGCTAATGCGTTGGAATCCAGCTGGGACTCCAGTTCGGAAACTAGGTATTCCAGATGAGTGTCACCAATCATGCAATCTGTATTGCAGCCTTTGTCAAATCGCACAAGAATTTGCCTGTTACGCAAATTGTCTGAACCTTCAGAACCAAGGATATTGCACACAAATTGAGCGAGCAGCCTTCCCGACCGTAGGAGAGGTCAGCTGCAGATTGAGGAAGCAATGATGGCAAGCAATGCAAAGAAAGTTCCCGAAACGGCTTCACAAACCGATTTTGATATTCCGATCCGTCGGCACCTGCGCTGGGATTTCTCGGAGGTAGGGCCAGACTTCATTGAACGGAGCAAACTTGAAAACTATTTTTGGTTGTCGGCTTCTCTGGCTGCTCCCTATCTGGAAAAATTCTTCATTCGGGTTCTTCAGCCGACAATTCCTGACATCGACGACCAAAAGCTGGCGGAAGACACCAAAAACATGCTCGCGCAAGAAGCAATGCATTCTATGGTTCACAATAAATTCAACAAACATATCGCGAATCAAGGTGTGAAATTGGATGCCTCCCATGCATTGCTTGAAGAATCTGTTGATTGGCTTTCGGGCTATTCAACAATCGATTTGATCGGTGTCGTCGCAGCAGGCGAGCATATAATTTATAGCTTGTCGATAGTCTTCCTGAATTGCGAAGAAACTCGCATGTCAATGACACCGCAGGCTAGACAACTATTTGACTTTCACTGCCTTGAAGAGACCGAGCATGGTGCGGTCAGTCATGATCTGTACCGGTACTTCGTCGGTGAAAGCTATTGGACCCGGATACGTACCGCGCTTGTAGCAACTCGTCTGATCTGGACCATTCTTGTTCGCACGATGAGACGCCTGATCAACGAGAATGGCGACAAAATTACATGGCGGGAAAAACTGTCATTCTTCAAATATGCCATTGTTAAGCCGGGTACTGTCCGGAAGCTTATTGGACACTTGTTCCAATATCTGCACCCGCGTTACAAAATGACATTTGATCACGGGGACAAGAAGCAAATGAAGCGTGTCGAAGAAAGAGTAAATCTCTTTTCCGAACAGGCTTTCCCCGGAACATGATCCAATGCGGTGCTGTCAGACTAACTGCAACTTGTCTCCGATTGGCGCAGCATTGGCAAGGTCGAACGGGGTTTAAGCAGCAAGAAACTGCCACTCAGCCAAAGCGACTGAGCAGCGGGACTTGTAGTTTTGTCTGTCGATGAGGTGACGTTCTGAGTTGAAGTGGTTGTGGATGTTGGCGTGGACAGAAGCGAACTTTTGAAGTGATTTCATATTGCGGAAACACTGCATGACGCGCTCCTTTCGTCGGAACGACAAGTGCGAATTCTCAACTCGATTGTCCTTCCACCTTCCCATCTCACGGCGGTTCTCATTGCCTGTTCCCCGTCAGCGCCTATGGCACAGGCCGAAGCGTCTTTCGTTTGATCCAAGGCGCTCCCTTCAGAATTGATCTAAAGGCAAGTTTGCCAGTGGTTTCTGATACCGACGGCAGAGCGCGGATCACTGCCCGTGTTACGGGTAGTATTCGCCATCCGACGAGAATGGTGACCGAAATATTTCAATTGAATTCGCCTGGCAAATAGAGAGAAAGCCATCTGTTCAGCTGCTCGGTGTCTCTGAAGACCCCAATTTTGCCGTCGAGGAAAACCACACACCTGACTAGCAGGTAGATATGTTGATGCTGGACGCTGATCGAGAACCAAATGTCAGCTTCTTTAACTTATCGAATCACAACCGGACAGTCCGTTATCGGCCCAGTTTCAGTCATTCCGGGCCGCTAGATTCGGTAGCAATTTAGTCTTTCGCTTCATGTAGATTCGAAATCGCAAGGATCGCCATAGCCGCGCAGTCTGAGCGCGATTCGCGCAAATTTCGGCACTGGTGGCGCGAAAATCCATCTTTGCCGTCGCAATTTTGCGCGCATCGGTCGCAAATTTGCGCGGGGCGCGAAAATTTTAGGAACCGACAGTTGTTGAGCAGTTTGTCCATGAAGGTCTCGGACCGTCCATAGCCGTTTCAAATCGTGCAGATCGTTGAAGATTTGCCAGAATTTCAACTCGGACTAACCGTTGCGGTGCGTCAAAAAGTTCTCATTATGTTCCAAAGAGGGGCTGCAAATATCAATGTGTGAGAACGCCCAATGTCCAATACAGAACGCATCATCCGACTGAAGACAGTGCTCGACCGCACCGGTCTTTCCCGCTCCACCATCTACCGCAAGATCGCCGAGGGCACATTCCCGTCACAGGTAAAAATCAGCGTACATGGCGCAGGATGGCATGAATCAGCCATCAATCGCTGGATCGCCCATCCCGCTCACTATCGTGAAGAGGAACCGGCGGAATGAGCGGCCAACAATCCGTTGAACCGATTTGCGTCAGGGTTAATGACGCTGCCCGCATGATCGGTGTTGGGCGCACAAAGCTCTACGAGCTGATCGCCTGCGGCGAACTCGAAACCATCAAGATCGGCAAAGCGACGCGCATCACGACAGCCAGTTTGCATAGGTTGGTGGAGCGGCATCGGGTATTGAACTGACCAGGCCGCAAACTCGCAAATAGACAGTGCCGGCACGCGCCATTATGTTGCGATCAGGCGCGCTGCGAACCGCCCATTTATTCAGCTTTTCGGTCAAAACGCTGAACCGAACCACCGTCAAATGAACAAAAATGTGGGGGAGAGTGTGGGGGAAGGCCTGCGTTTGTTCCAAGAACAGGATTGATATCAAAGGGTTATTTTTCCGGTTCGATTCAAGCCCTGCCACCACTTCCGCCGAAAGCGGCGATGAAGCCGGTTTTGCCTCCAGGCCGTCGATGTCCGTTCCTTTCGCTGCTATCGCTTCACAGGACCGGGCCGACAATCGCCAGCATATTCTGCCAAAGTCGGCGGCCGACGCCCCAGGCGGCGACTTCGGCGGACGTTATCTCGCGGCAGTCCTGCAGATAGTCCTGTTGGCGGCGGTGTATCGCTGCTGTGATTCCGCGATCCTCGATCAGGATGTTGTTCTCGTAATTGAGGTCAAAGCTGCGCCGGTCCATATTGGCTGATCCGATGAGCGTGATCTGGCCATCGAGGGTGAGCGATTTGGTGTGCAGGAGGCCGGCATGATATTCGTGGATGCGCACACCGGCGTCGAGCAGCGCTTCATAATGGCTGCGGCTCGTCGCTCCCACTGCGAAATCATCGTTTCGCGCCGGGAAGATGATGTTTGTTTTCACACCCCGGTTGGCGGCAGCGCAGAGGGCCGACTGAACCGCCAAAGTCGGCACATAATAGGGCGTGGTGATGAACAGTTCGTCACGCGCGGCGTATATGAGGCTTTCGAACATCTCTGCCATTGCCGCGTTGCGATAGGTCGGTCCGGTGGCGACCACCTGCGCCTTGAAGCCGGGATTTGACGGCGGCAGCGGCAGCGCAAGACAGGCCGACATGTCGTCGCCGCCATTGCCCATCCAGTCGATCGCGAACAGGTGTTGGTTCTGGCGCGCGACGGGGCCTTCGAAGCGAAGCACGGCATCGACCCATGGGCCATATCTGGCCTTGGGCAGGAACGCCGGGTCGGCACAATTCTGGCTTCCGCAATAGGTGATGTCATTGTCGATCACGACGATCTTGCGGTGATTCCGAAGGTCGATGCGGCCATT
Source organism: Sphingomonadaceae bacterium (assembly GCA_020847445.1). Lineage (GTDB taxonomy): Bacteria > Pseudomonadota > Alphaproteobacteria > Sphingomonadales > Sphingomonadaceae > Sphingorhabdus_B. Next base: position 4,699 of record JADLBY010000044.1, read on the forward strand.
GACGATGCGGACCAGCGGGTTGCCGACCGGCAGCGCTCGCGCGAGTTTGACGCCCGCGCTTGCCAGGGTTGCCCAAAGCGGGCTGCGAATGAAGTCGCGTGAGCCGATGTCGTCGACGATCGCACGGCACGCGACGCCGCGCCGGGCAGCCCTCTCCAGCGCTTCGGCAACGGCAGTGCCATTATGGTCGGCGAGCCATATGTAAAAGAGCAGATGGACGCTGTGACGGGCCTGATCGATATCGTCGATCATCCGCCTGATGGTCGCATCGGAATCGGCCATCAGTTCGGCCTGGTTGCCGCCGACGACGGGATAGCCACTGATCGACGCGCCGACACGGAACAACAGCGACGCGTGCGATTGCGCTTCGCCAAGCTGCGCCGCTTTCGGGACGGGCAAAAGAAGGCTGACGTCGCGCAACCGCTCTACGCGCGTACGGCCGATATTCGTGGTGCCGAGCAGCAGATAGGCGAGTGCCCCGGCGAACGGCAGGGCGAAGAGGATCGCGAGCCAGGCGAGCCGCGACTCCGGTTGCCGGTGACGCCTGAGAAGAATGTGGAGACTGCAAAAGCCCACAAGTGCCAGATGGATGGCAATCGGGAGCATGGCTGCCAAGGTCATACAGCCATTTGCGGACGGGCGTTGCTTGCGCGCCCATTCGGGCGCTTGAAGCGTTGGGGCGCATATGGATGGCGTGCCATTATGCCGGTGCCCCTTCTCGCCTGCCTTGGCGCGCAGCGGGCTTGCCCTTCGCCTCTGTCGCTCCGGCTTCTCGCGGCGGTAGCTTGATCATCGTTTGCTGCGCCATGGTGCTGTTGGCGATGATGATTTCGCGGCCATCATCGGTCTTGAGCAAGGTAAAGCCGAGCGAGATGTCGACGACGGTGCCGACATCGCAATCGTCTTTGGTGGGTGCTGCAACCTGCAACCGGTCGCCGCGCCGGAAGGGCTTGTAGAGAACGAGGCTGACGCCGGCGACCAGATTACCCAGCGTCTGTTGCGCGGCAAAGCCGATAATGACCGACATTAACCCGACGCCGGCGAGCAGCGCAGAGCTGATACGATTGAGCGCGGGCACGATATGCGCATAGAGCGTTGCAAGGACCAGCCAGATCGCAAGGATAGCGAGACGGCTCAGGAATTGCAGCGTGATTTCGTCGATGCGCTCCGACTTGTCGTGGACCAGCGCGCCCTTGAGCAGTCGGCGCACCAGCCAGGAACCGATCAGTCCCGCGAACAGGAAGATCGCGCCGAGAATGACGGCGCCGGACAATGTCGCCGGATCGAACAGGACAAGCAGCGGATCGAGCGCGGCGGTCATGCCAGGACCCGGCGCAGCCATGGACGCATCATGACGCGGCCAGCGCCTTCAGTCGAAGGCCAATCGCGCTCAGAAAGGCACCACGAATGATGAAGCTGATACCGACGACGAAGGCGAGTGCGATGAGCGCCGTCCCCGGCAGCAGGAACAGCACCCAGAGCCCGATCAGGATGTCGGCGATACCGAGCAGGATCACCCCCCACCTGTGCGCGCTCCGCCGAAGCACGGCGCTGACGAGCTCAAGCACCCCGGATATGGTGTATAGCGCGCCAAGCGCCCATACCAGCGACAGCGCGCCTTCGACCGGCGACACGAAGACCAGATAGGAGCTGACCAGGGCGAGGATGCCGAAAAATATCTCGGCAAGGCGCCCGGAGGCACCCTTTGCGGTGATCCCGGCAGCCAGCGAGAAACTGCCAGCGACGAGCAGGCCGATCGCGAACAACAGGCTGGTTGCGATCACCGTGGCAAAGGGATTGGCGATTGCGACTATGCCAACAAGAATCAGGACGATCCCGAAGGAGAGAATCCATTTCCAGCTGCCTGCCACGACCCCCGCCATGCTATTTTCCGATGTCATCTGGTCCTCCCTCCATGTCAGCGGACTCGATGGTCCGGTAAAAATGCTACTCTTTATCAGCTATATGGCAAACGATTATGCAGATCCGGCCGGGCCCTCCATTTGCGCGTCAACAGCAGGCACCGCTTATTTGGGGCAACGCACAGGAGTCAGTCGGCCGTGCAGGGGGCTGTATCAATGGCATGCGCGTTGAAGGCGGCACCGCCGAGTTGTGCGGGATGTGGCGCTTCGGCCAGAGCCTGAAGGCACCATGGGACCAACAGGGCAGGTCTTCGCGATCGCAGATCCCGGCTCTATTTGATTCTAGCCCGAAACTGCAATGTGAAGCGAGGGGTCGGGGTGGTACCCGTCCCCGCCATGGTGCCACTGGGGTTGATGCAGATATAGCGTACGGCCGGATCATAACCGGCGGTCGGCGTATAGGTGCAAGCCGCGAAATTTGCAGGCGGGGTTGTGCCGGTCGCGTAGCGTACATCGGTTGCGTAATCGAACGTCAGGCCAGATGACATGTCGGTAAAGAGAACGGCTGTTGTTCCCGGTCCCGCACCATCAGCGTCGCCGTTGAAGAAGGTCAGATCCGCGGGCAGCGGATCGACGATCAGGACGCTGTTCGGATCGGGTGTGCCACCCGTCGTGTTAGTCACGGTGATCGTGTAGAGCATGTCGTTTCCGGGAATGCTGAAATGACCATTGCCCGTATCGAATACCGTGCTGGACTTGGTCGCCGTCAGGATTGCCTTGCCCACGATCAGGATTTCATAGTCCTCGACTTCACCAAAGCTGCCCAGCCCGGACGAGGGAGTTCCGCTGGTGGATGACCAGCGGAAACGCGCCAATGTCCGCATATTGGCCGGGACCGTCCCGGGAACGGTCACGGAAAGAAGGATGACACCATTGGCGGCACCGTCGGTGTCACCGGCTCCGCCATCACGGACATTGGCGGCCACCGCTTCGCCGCTGTCGGCAAAATCGCCATCATCGTTCCAGTCAATCCATGCCGACAAATAGCCGGAGCCGGATACCGGAACTGTCATCGTGGTCGCCGCTGATGGAATGAATTGAGTCATTGTTACGCCATCGTCCGCATCTGCGCTGGCGTTTGGACTATCATAGGGGTTTTGCTCGCTGGTCACGCCAGCGCCCAATTTCATGCCCGGAAGCGACCGGTGCGAGGCCGCGCCATAGCTGGTCCCGGTCAGTGGCGCGTCAGACTGATCAAACGGGGTGAATATGCCGAACGCAAGGGCCTGCGGGCCGCCCGCAACATGCGTTGACGTCAGGGTGACGCTACTGCCATCGGTCGATATTATCGGCGTGCCGCCACCGGCCTGCGGCTTATCGTCCCACCGCGCGGTTGTTGGTGTCGGATAGGAAAGCGCAATATTGGAGGTCAGTTCTTTGGTTACCCACGGAGTCCCGCTGGTGACGACCTGATAATATTCGATCGATCCGCCGGTATCTTCCGCGTCGCCCACAATGAAGCTCACCGACACAGGCAGGCCGTTCAGGGTCGCCGTCAGCTGCAGATTGTAAGTCGGGCTCTGGTAGGCGAAGTTCATCAGGCCAATCGGATTGACCCCGGGATACATATTGTCGAGCACGTCGCCAGACCAGCCGCCGGTGCTGTAGGACCGGAGCGGAAATGTCGCTCCGGTCAGCTGGCCGGCGATCACCAATCCATCACCTACGGTCCAGCTTTTGTTGATCGTCGATTGCGTGGCAAAGGTCGTCTGCCCGCCGCAACTCCAGTCAAGCCAGAAGATCTGCTGCTGGTACAGCCCGGTGCCGCCGGTGGTGTAGCCCGAGCCGGTCGCCGTCGTTCCTGTGGGGCAATTATATGTTGTCGCCTGAGTGGTCAGTGAGACGCTGGCATAATCATCTTCCGTGGTGATTCCGTTGCCCACGGTTGAATCGGGGTCGAGTCCGCTGCCGGTCATGACTTCGGCGACATTCGTAATTGCCGAATTCGACACAAAAGGGGTGCGGGCGACGATTGAGAGGCTGGCGGATGCGCCAGGTGCCAGCGAACCAACCGTCCAGATGCCTGTGGCATTATCATAGGTTCCCGTTCCGGACGACGACACATAGGCCAGCGTTGCGGGAAGGACGTCGCGGACGGTAATACCGGTCGAGGTTGTCGTTGCAGCAGCGACGTTGCTCACGGTCAATGTGAACGTCACATTCGTTCCTGCGGCAGGGGTGGCGCTACTGACGGTCTTGGTCAATGAGAGGTCCGCTGCTGGCCCGGCGATGGTCAGCATATGGTCTTCAACCTCACCATCGCCAACTAGCGATGCTGCGGAAATGCCGTTCGTACTCGAAAGGCGGAAGCGCGCCCAGGTTGCCGCCGTGGTCGTGCCAGCGGGCGGCCTTACGGAAAAGCCTATCGTGCCCGATGTCGCATTTGTATCGCCCGCACCGCCATCGACGATATTGCTCGCCACCTGCTCTCCCGCGTCGGCAAAATCGCCATCACCGTTCCAGTCGATCCATCCGCTCAGATACTTGCCGGTGGCTTGAAGGACCGGGATGGCCATGGTCGTGGTGACGCCCTGGGTAAGTGCCGGAATGGTCACAGTCTCGTCGTCAGAGCCTGTTGCATCGTCAGACGATCCTGACGGTGTCGATGCTTCCGTGTCGTAGGTCGCATTGCCCATCATCGGATTTGTCGGGCCAATGTTGTTGTGTCCGGCGGCGCCATAGCTGGCTGGCGCATCGCCGAAATCGCCCGGAATTGTCAGCGCGATACCATGGCCGTCACTGGTCCCGCTGACCGTTGCGACAATGGAGGTGAACGTGCCGTTGAACCCTAACCGATCCACAACCGCCATTGCCGTTTGCCCCGCTGTTGGTGGAACCGGCCTCGCAGCCATCGTTGACGGCGCCATTGTTGGCGCTGTTGACGACAAGGCTGGACAGTTCAAGCTCGCCATTCCCGCTCAGCTTCGTGATGGTGATCGTGTTGTTGGCCGAATCCCTGGTTGCGCCAAAATCATATCTTGCGCCGTCGATATTGAAGAAGTGAAGTACGGGGTTTGTGACGGGCCGATTGAACGTGAAGGTAACGCGCATGGACGCGTTTGACCCGGTAGACTGCTGAATCAGCTGAAATCCGCGAAAATCATTCCCCGTCAATGTCGTCGGCAGGGTATACCAAGTCGACGGAAAGTTGGTCCATGACCCCGACCAGGTCCCCGTCATGACGCCGGATACGGCGGTGGCATTGGAATAATTGTCGACCGCAACGGTGGTGGTTACCGATCCGGCGGTAAATGATCCGCTTGTCGCGCTGTTATAGGTGCTCGTTGCGATCCCCTGCGCATTTGCCGTCTGTGCGAAGAACGTTGCGCAGACCGCAACCACCGCCAACAAAAGCGATCGCAACAACTGGGTAAGGGAGCCCCCAGCCTTGGCTGAAAATTTGCTTCGATGCCCAGTCATCGTGAACGTCATGCACAAAAAATGCTAATATTTACCTTATTTAAGGCGGCAATCTGCCAACGCCGCTAGTCTCTGGCGAGGAACCGGCCCAGCGCTTCATAGGCAGGGATCGACGTGGGATCGATGGTCACATTGCCCGCGACCGGATGCGAGGAAAAGCGGGCTATGACCATTTCGGCCTTCGGGTCGATATAGATCGCCTGTCCGTGGATTCCGCGCGCCATATAGGCACCATGGTCGTTATGGCTGACCCACCATTGGTTACGATAGGACCAGCCGGAAAGGGTCGGATATGCGCCATTTTTGGCAAAGCCTGCCTTGTCGCCGCCTTTGACGACGTCGGCAACCGCAGCAGCGGGAACGATTTGAGCGCCATGCCACTTTCCGCCCAGCCGCATCATTTCGCCAAAGCGCGCCATATCGCGGAGCGATAGCATCAGTCCGCCAGCGGCGAACGGCGTGCCCTGCGCGTCGACCACGATAGCCGCATCCTGTTCCATGCCCAGCCGGGACCAGAAGCGCTGCTCCAGTTGGTCGCGAACCGGAACACCGGTCGCGCGGGTGACGATCCAGCCCAATGTGTCGCTGTTTGCCGAACGATAGGTAAAGCGCTCACCATGTTCGCCCTGCTTGCCGATTGTGGGCAGGAACGCCAGAAAGCCGTCCGGCCCGTCATATCCGGCCGGGCGGGGGGCCGCGCGCCCGGCGCGTGCGTGGCGGATGATGTCTGCATTGGGGTTGGTGTAGGTTTCGTCAAATGCGATACCGGTGGTCATATCCATGACCTGTCGCACCGTCGCCCCGGCAAATCCGCTATTTGCAAGTTCCGGCACATAGTCCGTAACCAGCTTTTCAGGGTCGAGCCGACCTTCGGCAGCCAGGCTGGCGGCAAGCGTGCCGATAAAGGATTTGGTGACCGAAAAGGCGATGTGCTGCGAATCCGGCCGGGTAACGCCCAGATAGCGTTCATAGACGATCCTGCCCTTGTGCAGCACGACAATGGCGTCGGTATAGTTGGCGCCAAGCGCATCTTTCCAGCTCATCGGCTTGTCGCCGCCGAGCGGCGTAAAGGTCAGCATGTCGATGTCTTGGCGTTCCGCCCTTGGAAAGACATGCACCGGTGTGGCACCGCGATGCAATGGCTGGGAGGGGAAGAACTGCCGCCAGTTGGAAAAGCTCCACCTTGTGCGCGGGAACGAAAAGTAGCTGCCATCTTCGAAGCGGATCAGCTTGTCGGCGGGCGGAGGCGTGCCTTCCATCCAGCCGAGCTTGGCCGGATCGCTGGCCTCGGCATCAAGCCGCTTCTGGTCGTTCTGTGCCTGTCCGCCCGATGCGGAAACAGCGAGTGCCGCCGCCGCGATAACCGCTTTTCTGGCCATATGTCTTGCCCTCCGATTTCCTCGGCGGGCAGGATGGCGCAATCAATCGGCCAGTGCAACCTCGGGGTCGACGAACTTCAGGTTCAGGCTCTCGGCAACCGCCTTGCTCGTCACCTTGCCCCTGTGCACGTTCAGACCGGCCAGCAGGCCGCGACCGATTTCGCTATGCGCATGCAGCGCCTCCAACCCCTTGTCGGCCAAAGCGAGGCCATATGGCAAAGTGGCATTGTTGAGCGCGGCCGCGCTCGTCTGCGGCACCGCGCCGGGCATGTTGGCGACGCAATAATGAATGATGCCATCGACGACATAGGTGGGCTCGGCGTGCGTCGTCGGCTTGGAGGTTTCGAAACAGCCACCCTGATCGATCGCGACATCGACGAGCACCGAGCCGGGCTTCATATGCTTCAGCATCTTGCGCGTAACCAGCTTGGGCGCGGCCGCTCCGGGGATCAGAACCGCACCGATCACGGCATCGGCGATGCTGATTTCATGATCGATGGTATCCAGTGTCGAATATCGGGTGCGGACGCGCCCATGGAACAATTCGTCAATCTCGCGCAACCGCGGGATGGAGCGGTCAACCACGGTTACGTCGGCGCCAAGGCCCACCGCCATGCGGGCGGCGTGGGTGCCGACAACCCCGCCACCGATCACGCAGACACGGCCGGCGGGAACACCGGGAACGCCGCCGAGCAGGATACCCGCGCCGCCTTCCGAACGGCGCATCGCCTCTCCAGCGGCCTCGATCGCCAGGCGGCCCGCGACTTCGCTCATCGGGGCAAGCAGGGGCAATGTGCCGCGCGCATCGGTTACGGTTTCATACGCAATCGCGGTGCAGCCCGACTTGATCAGTCCCTTCGCCTGTTTCGGATCGGGGGCGAGGTGCAGATAGGTGAACAGGATCTGGCCTTCGCGCAGTTGCACCCATTCGTTCGGCTGCGGCTCCTTCACCTTCACGACCATATCGGCCTTGGCGAAGATTTCCTCCGCTGTCCTGACGATCCGGGCACCGGCTTTCTTATAGGCTTCGTCGGTCGCCATGATGCCCGCGCCAGCGCCCGATTGCACCATGACCTGATGTCCGCGCGCGACATATTCGCGCACTGCGGAGGGCGTCAGTCCGACGCGATATTCATGAACCTTTATTTCGGTGGGAACGCCGACGCGCATAAGCTCTCCTAAGCATGAAAGCGGGACAGGTGCGCTTTTACCACCTATCCGGTGGCGATAATGCGCAAACTATGGACAATTTTGGCGAAAAGCTGCACGAAAATCTATACGATATGAGAAAGGGTGCATGATTTATGCAAATAGACCGCGCAGACCGCAAGATACTCGCCACACTGGTCGCCAATGGCAGGGCGACCCAGCAGGAATTGGGCGACGCCGCAGGGCTGTCGCCGAGCGCCGCCTCGCGACGGCAAAAGGCGCTGGAAGATGCGGGCGTGCTGCGCGGCTATCGCGCCGATGTGAACCTTCGCAAGCTGGGCATGGGGGCGACCGTGATGGTCACGATTACGCTCGACAGCCAAAGCGAGGAGGCGATGGAGGCATTTGAAGGCGCAGTCGTCGCCAGCCCGTCGATATTGCGGTGTCATTTGATGAGCGGTCGCAACGACTATCATCTGACCGTCCGCGCCGCATCGATCGAGGATTATGAACGCGTCCACCGCCAGGAAATCGCGCGCTTGCCCCGCGTGGCGCGCATCGAAACCGCCTTTGCCCTGCGCGAGGTGGTGAACCGGACCGTGCCGCCGCGCTTGCTGGCCTAGGGTCAGCACCTGGTTCGCAACCGCGAGTTGCAATGCGCCGGGTGTATTACTATCCTGGCCGGATGACCAACTTTCTGAAGCAGACCCTTGTCATCGTTGCGATTTTCTTTGCGACACTCGCCATTATGCCTGAGCGGGCGAATGCCTTTGCCTATCCCTGCGGCGCGGGGCCCGGGCCCGGCGAGGTCCAGGTTGGCGTTATGGGCGGCTCACACGGAATCGCTGCGACGCCGATGTGCGAGGCCGCATCGTCCGGTTCGGGTTCGGGCTCAGGGTCAGTACCGAAATCCGCCGCGCAGGTGATGAACCATCCTGTCGACAATTATTTCGCCATCGTGACCCATCCGGGTGTCGACGACGTCTGGGCCACAGCCGGTCAGTACCGCAAGGAAGGCGCGGAAATGGCGGTTCTCGAGCCGTGCAGGATAACGATGGGCAGCGGCTGTGTGATACTGGCGTCAGGTCGCAACGCCTGGGTGGCGGTCGCCCGGGGCAAGGACGGCGCATTTCGCTACGCCACCGATGCCGATCCGAAACGGGCGAAGAAGGCGCTGAATGCCCAGTGCAAGAGCGCCGGTGCGAACTGCAAGGACATCAGGCTGTTCGATTCAAGGGTGCGATATTCGGATATCGTCTCCGAACAGTTTTTGAGCGCGGATTTCGACCGTGAGGGCTTTTTCAAAGCCTATCATTTTCCAGCCAGTTCGAAGGTGCCTCCGCCGCGACGCGGAACGCCCGATGCGGGCTGGATTGCGGGCGCGAACATCCTTTCCAGACTTCCCGAGATTCCGGGAATCCGGAAGGTGCATTTTTCGGCAGCTGGCAGCTGGCTGTTGCGCAATGGTGACAGCAAGGGGCTGGGCTGCTCGCTGACCTATGTGAATGCAGATCAGCGAGTCCTGTTTGTCGGGCCGACAGCAAATGACAAACGGGGGGCGCTGATGATTTCCAGCAAACTGGTGCCGACGACCGCAAGCCCGCGTGAGACGCAGGTTTCGATGAGCGGTGACCGGAGAACCGTCAATGTCAGGGTGTTCCATATGCCGTCCGGTCAGGCTGGCGAAGCGGGCTTCATCCTGATGCCGACGGACCTTCCGGCAACTATCGCCTCGATTTCAGACAGTTCCCCGCTGACGATCAGCCTCGACGGCACAAAGGTTGTGGACATGCTGATCGAAGGTGGAAACAAGGCCAAATCCGCCATGCAACAATGCATGGCAAAGCGGTAAGGGCCGGATCGGTTCAGCCGATGCGTTCGAGCAGGTCGCCAAGCTTGCCGAACATCTCGTCGATATGCGCCTTCTCCAGTATCAGCGGCGGCGATAATGCGATGATGTCGCCGGTGGCACGCACCAGCAGACCATTGTCGAAACAGGCATGGAAGAGTTCGGTCGCGCGCTTTGTTGGCGCGCCGTCGCGGGGCTGCAATTCAATCCCGGCGACGAGGCCGATGGTGCGGATGTCGATGACATGCGGCCTGCCGCGCAGGCCGTGCGCCGCCTCTGCCCAATAGGCACCCAGTTCATCGGCTTTGTCGAACAGGCCCTCGTCGTGATAGAGATCGAGCGTGGCAAGCCCCGCAGCACAGGCGAGCGGATGGCCCGAGTAAGTGTAGCCGTGGAACAGTTCGATCCCGTCGGCGGCGTTGCCGACGATATCGTCATGGATGGAACGGTGCACCGCCACCGCGCCCATCGGCACAGCCGCATTGGTAAGGCCCTTGGCCAGGGTGATGATATCGGGGGTGACGCCCCATTGGCCGCTGGCAGTCGCACCGCCGACGCGGCCGAAGGCGGTGATCACTTCGTCGAAAATCAGGATGATACCGTGCCGGGTGCAGAGTTCGCGTAGCCGCTGCAAATAGCCGACCGGCGGCACCAGCACGCCGGTCGAGCTCGCCATCGGCTCGACGATCACCGCGGCAATCGTTTCCGCGCCATGCAGCGCGACCAGTCTTTCCAGATCGTCGGCCAGTTCCTTGCCATGCGCCGGAAAGCCCTTTGAGAAGGCGTTGCGCGCAAGATCATGGGTATGCGGCAGATGGTCGACACCGGGCAGACCCTGCCACCAGCGGCGGTTGTTGACGATGCCGCCGACCGAAATTCCGCCAAAACCGGTGCCATGATAGCCGCGCTCGCGCCCGATCAGGCGGGTGCGGGTGCCTTGTCCGCGCGCGCGTTGCGCCGCGAGTGCGATCTTCAGCGCGGTATCGACCGACTCGCTGCCCGAATTGGTGAAGAAGATGCGGTCGAGGCCCTCGGGCATCAGTCCGGCAACGCGGCTGGCGAGTTCGAAAGCGAGCGGGTGACCCAACTGGAAAGTCGGGCCGAAATCCATGCTCGCGGCAGCCTGCGCCACCGCCTCGACAATGGTGGTGCGGCAGTGCCCGGCATTGCTGCACCAAAGCCCCGAGGTGCCGTCGAGGATCGGGTTCCCTGCCGCATCCCGATAGTGCATGTCTTTCGCCGCAATCAGCTGGCGCGGATGCGCCTTGAAGGCCCGGTTGGCGGTGAAGGGCATCCAGAAGGCGGCCAGTGGGTCATTGTCACGCATCGTTGTTGTCCTTGTTGTGCGCAACTTTGCGCCGCCATACTGTGACCGATATGCCACAACTTATAAAAAGGACAATGTTGCAGACATAAAATTGCTTGCCTGCTTCGCTGCTTGCTGTTTTTGTGCACCTGCACACTGACAGCCTCGTTAACCATATTACAACAGGAAGCTGGCAGAACTCGCGGGAACGAACGGTCATTTGGGGGCGGGGCGATTGCGCCTGCCGCCAGCGAGTTCAAGTGAAGAAAGGTCAAACTATGCGTAAATCCATTTTCCGGCTGGCCGCGGCCTGCGTTGTCCTGGGCAGTATGTCGGCAGCAGCGCCTGCCTTCGCGCAGGACGAGGCCGCTGAAGAGGCGGAAGGCCCGATCACCATTTCGGGTGGCGTCGCAGTCGTTTCCGATTACCGTTTTCGTGGCGTTTCGCTGTCGGACAAGGATTTCGCGATCCAGCCGACGCTGACCATCAGCCATGAATCGGGCTTTTATGTCGGGGTTTGGGGTTCGAATATCGCCGAAAATCCGGGCGATGATGTCGAAGTCGATCTTTATGCCGGTTTCGCAGGCGGTGACGCCGTGACCTACGATCTGGGCGTGACCTATTACATGTATCCCGGCGTGTCGTCGTTCAACTATGCCGAAATCATCGGCAAGCTGGGCACCACGGTCGGCCCGGCAACCGTGGGCGCAACGCTCGCTTATGCACCCAGCCAGGATGGAACGGGCAACACCGACAATGTCTATCTCGGCACCAACGCAACCATCGCGCTTCCGGATTCGCCGATCTCGATTGCCGGATCCTTTGGCTATGAAGATGGCGCGTTCGGCAATGACAAGCTCGATTGGTCGCTTGGCCTGACTGCCGAAGTTTCGGGCTTCACGCTTGGCGCATCCTATGTCGACACCAACCGCTTCGTCGGTGGTCTTGGCAAGGCTGGCGCGGTGTTCTCGCTGAGCTACACCTTCTGATATTCTGATGGGGGTTTGTCCCCCAACACCATCATTCTGCATGCCGGGCTTGACTGTTCAAGCCCGGCATGTCCTTATGTGGCAGGCCCAATTCCGGCCCTAAACCGGTGAAAAACAATGTCTGTCAATCTGGCGAGCTGGATCGCCGAGCACAATATCGACGAAGTCGAATGCATCGTTCCCGACATTAACGGCGTGCAGCGCGGGAAGGTTTTGCCCGCGAGTAAATTCCTCGCTTCGGTTCGCGACAAGAGCCTGCGCATTCCGGGCAGCGTTTTCATCTGCACGATCGACGGCAACTATCCCGAGGACATCGCCGACATCTGGGACAAGGATCCGGACAAGACGCTGATCGCCGATCTCGATACGATCTGCATCGCGCCGGGTTTCAAATCGCCCACGGCCTTCGTGATTGCCGATGCGCATCATGGCGACGGCAGCGAGGTTGAAATCGCACCGCGCGCCATCCTGAAAAAGGTGTTGCGGCTTTACGAGGAGCGAGGCTGGAAACCGATCATCGCGCCAGAAGTCGAATTCTATCTGGTCAGCCAGAATACCGACCCCGATTTCCCCCTCGTCCCGCCGACCGGATCAAGCGGGCGGGCCGAAACCGCAAGCCAGCCCTATGGGCTGGAGGCGATGAACGAATATGAAGATATCATCGATCATATCTATGATGATTGCGAACTTATGGGCATCGATATCGATACGATGATCCATGAAATGGGGGCAGCGCAGCTGGAGGTGAATTTTCTGCACGGCGATCCCCTGAAGCTTGCCGATCAGGTGTTCCTTTTCAAACGCGTCGTGCGGGCCGTGGCGAAGCAGCACGGGGTCTATGCGACCTTCATGGCGAACCCGATGGCGGGGCAGCCAGGCAGCGCGATGCACATCCACCAGTCGGTCGTCGATGCCGAAACGGGCAGGAACCTGTTCTCCAATGTCAATGGCAAGGATAGCGCGCTGTTCCGCAGCTATGTTGCCGGGCTGGTCAAGTTCATGCCGCAAATCTCGCCCTTATGGGCGCCCAATGTGAACAGTTTCAGGCGGATGCGGCCCGACAGCGCGGCCCCCATCAACGTGCAATGGGGAGAGGATAACCGGTCATGCGGTTTCCGCGTGCCGATTGCCGACAAGGCCAACCGCCGCGTTGAAAACCGGCTGCCGGGGGCCGATTCCAACCCCTATCTGGCGATAGCTGCATCGCTCGTTTGCGGCTATATCGGGATGGTCGACCGGATGGTTCCTGCAAAGGCCATCACCGGCAGTGCCTATAATCGCGCCCGCACGCTGCCGCGCACTCTGGAAGCCGCGCTCGATCGTTTTTCGGCATGCAAACCCGTACGCAACCTGCTGGGCGAGGATTTCTTCGAAATATTCTATGCGGTGAAGGATTATGAGCTGTTCAACTATCAGTCGGTAGTGAGCAGTTGGGAACGCGAGCATCTGCTGCTCAGGGTGTAATGCCTGATCCGTTGAACAACAGCTACTACGCCGCCACCGCCAATGCGTGGGAAACGCAGCCGGCTTTCAAGGGCGAGGGCGCATATGACGTTGCCGTCATCGGCGGCGGATATACCGGGCTGTCGGCGGCGCTCGCCTGCGCGGAAAAGGGTCTGAAAGTCGCCTTGTTCGAAGCAAGGACAATCGGTTTCGGTGCATCGGGCCGCAATGGCGGGCAGTTGATTCCCGGGCTGCGCTGGTCGATGCGCGAAATCGATGCCGAATTTGGCCGTGAGCGGGCACAGGCGATTTTCGATCTGGCCTATGGCGCAGTGGACAGGGTGAAGCACCGGATCGCCCGGCATGGCATCCTATGCGATCTGAAAGCGGGGCATCTGGAGGCTGCGCACAAGCCCGCGCATTTTGACGCGATGCGGCGCGATGCGGAGTTTCTGGCGCAGGCGTTCGGCTGGGAGAGCGAGATTGTCCAGCCGCAGGATATGGGGCGGCACATCAGCGGCGGCGATTATCATGGCGGCGTTTACGATCCGAAAGGCGGGCATTTCCACCCGCTGAACTATGCACTGGGGCTGGCGACAGCGGCAAAGCGCGCGGGTGTCGATATCTTCGAACATAGCCCCGTCCGGCCGGACATGCCGCATGCAAAGGCGGTGGTCGTCGCGACCGACACCTGGATGGGGGAGCAGGACAGGGATCTGGGCCGCTACACCATCCCGATCATGAACTATAATGTCGCCACCTCGCCGCTGCCCGATGCCGATGCCTTGCTGCCCGGCGACGCGGCGGTGGCGGACAGCCGCTTCGTGCTCAACTATTTCCGGCTGTCGGCGGACAAAAGGCTGATCTTTGGTGGGGGCGAGAAATATGTGCAGACCCCGCCCGCCGATATTGCCGCCTTCGTCCGCAGGCATATTGCAGAAGTTTTCCCGACGCTGGCCGACATACCGATCGACTATGCCTGGGGCGGCGCGGTCGGGGTGACGATGAACCGGCTGCCGCATATCGGGCGAAAGGGCAACGTCTTCTTCGCGCATGGCTTTTCAGGGCATGGTGCGCTGCTGACCACGGTGGCGGGCGAAGTGCTGGCCGAGGCTGCAAGCGGAACGATGGCGCGGTTCGATGTCTTTGCGAACCTGCCGCACCGGCCCTTTCCGGGGGGCCGCCTGCTCGCCCGCCCGCTCGCGACTTTGGGGCTGCTCTGGTATGCGCTGAGGGACCGGTTGTGATTTCGGAAGCTGCCATTGATCGGATCGCAGAACGCGAGGCGGCGACCTTTCGCGCGGCCAATCCCAAATCGCTCGAACTGGCGCAAAGGGCATCGGCCAACTGGTTTCAGGGGGTGCCCTTTCACTGGATGCTCGACTGGCCCAGCCCCGCGCCGCTGGTCGCGGCAACGGCGCAGGGCGCGACGCTGACCACGGTCGATGGCCACAGCCTCGACGATTTCTGCCTTGGCGATACCGCCAGCATGTTCGGCCATTCGCCTGCACCGCTGGCGGACGCGCTGGCGAAGCAGGCGGGTGAGGGGCTGAGCTACATGCTCCCCACCGAAAAGGGTGTCGAACTGGGCACCATGCTGGCGGCGATGTTCGGCCTGCCGCGCTGGCAGGTGACGACGACCGCGAGCGAAGCCAACCGCGCGGTGATCCGCTGGTGCCGGGGGATTACGGGGCGCAGGAAAATCCTGATCTTCAACGGCTGCTATCATGGCGCGGTTGACGATGTGTTTGTCGATCTGAAAGCCGATGCGTCGGGCCGGGAACCGCGCGTGCGCGCCAGCCTGATCGGGCAGGTGCAGGATTTGCTGCCGACAACCACGGTGATCGAGTTCAACGACATTGCCGCGCTCGAGCGCGAACTGAAACGCGGCGATATTGCCTGTGTCCTGGCCGAGCCGGTGATGACCAATGTCGGCATGGTGCGCGACGCGCCCGGCTATCTGGAGGCGCTGCGCCGCCTGTGCAGCGAGACGGGAACGATCCTTGTCTTCGATGAAACGCATACGATCTCGTCCGGCTATGGCGGGCATAGCACCACCTTTGGCCCCAGACCCGACATGATGGTGATCGGCAAATCGATCGGTGGCGGCGTGCCGACTGCGGTCTATGGCTTTACCGACGACATCGCGGAACGGATGGCACAGCTCAACGCCCGTCGGCCGTCCGGGCATAGCGGCATCGGCACGACCCTGTCGGCCAATGCGCTGGCGATTGTCGCGATGCACGCGATGCTGGCGAAGGTGATCACGCATGACGCCTATCGCCATATGCTCGTGCTCGCCAATCGGCTGGTGAAGGGCATCGAAGCGGTGATCGCGGCGCACAAACTGGCCTGGCATGTGACCAATGTCGGCGCGCGGGTGGAGTTTGTCTGCGCCGAAATGCCAGCTACCAATGGCAGCGAAGCGCGCGCCGCGATGCAGCCCCGGCTTGAGGCCGCAATCCACCTCTATCTCGCCAATCGCGGCATTTTGCTTGCGCCATTCCACAATATGATGTTGCTGTCACCCGCAACGCAGGAGGGGCAGGTGGACCGGCTGCTTGCCGAACTGGGGAATGCTGTTGTTGAACTGACAGACGGCTGACAGGAAAAACGGGTGTCATTCCCGCGAAAGCGGGAATCCATGGTCTGACATTCCGGATTAAACATACAGGTTCGACCATGGATCCCCGATCAAGTCGGGGATGACAAAATAGAAAAGTCGAGTGTGATTGAATGACGAAGCAACATCCAAAATCCTCGGCCATCATCGCCCAACGCGGCGAGGCCGAAGCCTTTTTTGCGGCATATCCGCATATTGACTCGGTCGAGATGATCTACACCGACATGGGCGGCGTGCCGCGCGGCAAAAGGTTGCGCCAGCATGAGGTGCTGGCGGTCTATGAAAGCGGCCGGATGTTTCCCGGCTCGATCACCGTGGTCGACATCACCGGGCAGGATACGGTCGAAACCGGACTTGTCTGGGAGGATGGCGATGCCGACCGGTCGATGAAGCCGGTGCCCGGAACGCTCGTCAGGACTCCCTGGGCGGGCGAGAATGCCGCGCAGTTCCTTGTCGGCTTTTACGAACTGGATGGCACACCGCACGATCTCGATCCGCGCCATGTGCTGGGTCTGGTGGTGGATCGCTACGCCGAACAGGGGCTGGTGCCTGCGGTCGCGGTCGAGCTCGAATTCTACCTTGTCGATCCGAAGCGCAGCCGCGATGGCATGGTACGCCCCGCAGCCCCCGCCTATAGCAAAGATCGCCCGCGCAATGTCGAGGTCTACGGCCTGCGCGAACTGGAGGATTTCCGTCCTTTCCTCGACGATCTTTACAGCTTTTGCGATGCGCAGGCGCTTCCGCTGGAAAGCGCGATTTCCGAATTCGCGCCGGGGCAGTTCGAACTGACGCTTTGTTATAAGCCCGATGTGCTGCGCGCGTGCGACGACGCCATCCTGTACAAGCGCGTGGTGAAGGCCGCCGCGCAGCGGCACGGGCTGGAGGCGACCTTCATGGCCAAGCCCTTTGCCGATCAGGCGGGCAGCGGCATGCACATCCATGTTTCGATCAACGACGCGGACGGCAACAATATCTTCGCCAGCGAGAACCCCGAAGGCACCGACGCGCTGCGCCATGCCATCGGCGGGATGATCGCACATGTGGGGGATAGCTTTGCGCTGTTCGCGCCCAACGCCAATAGCTATCGCCGGTTCAAGGCGAACAGCTATGCGCCGGTCGCGCCGACATGGGGGGTCAACAACCGCACGGTATCCTTCCGCATTCCGGCAGGCGCGCCCAAGACCCGTCATGTCGAACATCGCGCCTGCGGGGCCGATGCCAATCCCTATCTGGCGGTTGCCGCCGTGCTGGCCGGGATGCATCACGGGATGGCCAACAAGACCGATCCGGGACCGGCGGTGGTCGGCAATGGCTATGACCGCGACTCCTCCGGCGACGACAAGCCGCCCAGCAACTGGTTCGCGGCGGTCGACCGTTTCCACGGCTCTACCGTGATGCGCGACTATCTGGGCGAACGCTTTGTCGACATGTATTCGATCGTCAAACGTGTCGAACAGGACCGCTATTTCAGCGAGGTGCCGCGGCTCGACTATGACTGGTATCTGCGGAATGCCTGAC
>JADLBY010000045.1 GCA_020847445.1 Sphingomonadaceae bacterium
CTGTTCCGAATTATGGAGTAGACTGATGGGTTTGCGTATTTCGAATGAGGAATTTATCGGGCGTTGGAGTCTGAGCTTTTCCGACATGGATTTTGTGAACGGCAAGCCGGCCCCGGCGCGACTGGGATTGGGGGTTCAGCTCAAGTTCTTCGCCGCGCACGGCTTCTTCGTACGGGACCATGCCTCAGTCCCCGCGGATGGCGTTGCATATTTGGCCGAGCAGCTTGGCGTCGAATGTGACGCCGTGAACCAGTACGATTTCTCCGGCCGGACTGCACGCCGGCATTGTGCCGAGATTTTGCAGCATCTCGGCTTTCGGCGCCTGAAACGGTCCGATCGGGAAGAGCTGACATTATGGATCGCTAGCGAACTGTGTCCGACCGGGCAATCGGTTGGCGCCATGCTCGAGCAGGTTTTTTTGTGGTGCCGGGACCGTTCCATATACGGCCCGTCGCACAAGGAACTGGAACGCCTGGTGCGTTCGCAGCGGCAACATTATCTCGACGACTGGTTGGCCGGATTGAGCGCTCGCCTTTCAGCAAGCACGGTCGCACTGCTGGAGGCTTCTATTGCCGAGGCAGACGGCCAGACCGGCTTCAATACGATGAGAGGTGATGCTGGCCAGGCCACGCTCGACAACGTCCTCGCGATGACGGCAAAACTTGCCTTCATTCAGAAACTTGATCTGCCACAGGATATCTTGTCGACGACCGGCAAGGCATGGGTGGAACAGATCGTCCGCCGTGTCGCCGGCGAAAAGGCCTGGGAGATGCGGCGGCACACGCCGGCCAGACAAATCGGCCTCTATGCGATTTATCTTTTGTCGCGGGAAGCGCAGCTCACTGACGCCATGGTCGATCTGCTGATCGAGACAGTCCACAAGATCGGAACGCGCTCGAAACGCAAGGTAGTGGGCGATATCGCGAAGGATATCGAGCGGGTCTATGGCAAGGAACGATTGCTGGTTGAGATTGCCAGCGCTTCGATCGACGAGCCCGCGGGGCGCGTCTGCGATGTCATTTTCCCGATCGTCGGCAAGGACAAGCTGGCGGCGATCGTCAAGGAGAGCCAGGCGAAAGGGGCTCTCGATCGTCGCATATATCAGGTGATGCGCTCGTCTTGGGCCAATCATTATCGGCGCATGCTGCCCAGCCTGCTTTCGGTTCTGGAATTCCGGTCGAACAACACCGTGTGGCGTCCCGTTCTGGCGGCGCTGGATTGGATCAGGAGCAAGGTGGATGATGGCTGCCGCTTTGTGTCGATGGAGGATGTGCCGATTGACGAGGTTATTCCG
Organism: Sphingomonadaceae bacterium; assembly: GCA_020847445.1. Lineage (GTDB taxonomy): Bacteria > Pseudomonadota > Alphaproteobacteria > Sphingomonadales > Sphingomonadaceae > Sphingorhabdus_B. The sequence continues at coordinate 1,295 of JADLBY010000045.1, forward strand.
GCCAGATGGCGCAGTTCGGTCATCGATAACGATGTCCGTGTGAACCGGATCAGCTACGAGCTTTGCGTCCTCACCCAGTTGCGTGACCGCATCCGCTCCAAGGAGATCTGGGTTGTCGGAGCGGACCGCTATCGCAATCCTGACGACGATCTTCCTAGGGACTTCGGAATCCGTCGTGACGCCTATTACGCAGGCCTCAACCTGACTCCAGACGCGCGAGCGTTCACAGCCGGCATTCGCCAGGAGCTTGAGCATGAGTTACTGCTTCTGAACGAAACAATCCCCCGAAACAGCAAGGTCCGACTGCTGTGGCGCGGCGAAAACCGCATATCGATTACACCGTTCAAGCCTCTGCCGGAACCGAAGGGGCTTGAGGCGATCAAGGGCGAGATCGGTCAGCGCTGGCCGATGACAGGATTGCTCGACGTGCTGAAGGAAGCCGCACTCGATACCGGTCTGCTGGAGGCCTTCGAAACATCGGCATCGAGAGTTGCACTGTCGCGCGAGGCGCTGGATCGGCGGCTTCTGCTGTGCCTTTATGGCCTCGGCACGAATGCCGGGCTCAAGCGGGTCGCCGGCGCGACACCTGATGTCAGCTACGACGAGTTGCTGCATGTTCACCGCCGCTTCATCCATGCGCCGGCGCTGAGGGAGGCGTGCGCACGGGTTGCAAACGCGACCCTGGCCATCCGCAATGCCGCCGTTTGGGGAGACGCCGGCACGGCATGCGCGTCCGATTCCACGAAGTTTGGAGCATGGGATCGCAACCTCATGACGGAATGGCATGCTCGTTACGGCGGCCGGGGTGTCATGATCTATTGGCATGTCGAGAAACGCGCAACTTGCGTTTATTCCCAGCTCAAGCGGTGCTCCTCCTCGGAGGTCGCCTCCATGATCGAAGGTGTGCTGCGTCACTGCACCGATATGGAAATCCAGCGCCAGTATGTCGACAGCCATGGTCAGAGCGCCGTCGGATTCGCATTTTGCCGCCTCCTCGGGATCGAACTCGCCCCACGCCTGAAGGCGATAGCCCGCCAGAAGCTCGCAATATCGGCAGCCTCGCTGCGCGCAAGGTTGCCGAATCTCTTGCCGATCCTTTCCAGCGCGATCAACTGGGAGGAGATCGAGCAGCAATATGACGAGATGGTCAAATACGCCGCAGCCATGCAGACGAGAACGGCGGACCCGGAGGCGATTCTGCGCCGTTTCGCCCGTGCCGAAGTGATGCACCCGACCTACAAGGCGCTGAGCGAGCTTGGCCGTGCGATCAAGACGATTTTCCTCTGCCGATATCTTCGTCAGGAGGCGTTTCGCCGGGAAATCCACGAGGGACTGAATGTCGTGGAGAACTGGAACAGCGCCAACGGTTTCGTCTTCTTCGGAAAGAGCGGCGAGATCGCCACCAACCGGATTGACGAGCAGGAAATCTCCGCCCTCGCACTGCATTTGCTGCAGGCGTCGCTCGTTTATGTGAACACCCGTATGCTTCAGACCGTGTTGGTGGAACCGAAATGGGTAGACCGGATGACGCCGGAGGATTATCGCGGACTCACACCGCTGATCTACAGCCACGTCAATCCCTATGGCAGGTTCGATCTCGATCTGAACAGCCGGATCGATTTTGGCCGGCTTGCGGCATGAACCGATCGGGGGCGCTGCAATCCAGCGCAACCAGATTCCTATTGTGTATGTGTGTTCTTGGGGTGGTTTGCGGGAAGGGGGTGAAATCCTACCCTCTAAGCGCGCGGAAGAACGCGAAGCAGCATTATGGCATCCGAGCCTTTAACGCTCCTCGGGTGGTTTGAGATGTCGGAACTGCACCAGCAACAGCAGGTCATAGATGATCTTCAGTGCCCCGCAGAGAACGAGCGGCCAGGCCCGGTATGAGGCCGCGAAGAGCACACCCGCCAACGCGGGACTGGCCGCAGCTGCAAGGCTGCGCGGCACCGATGTAAAGCTCGCTGCCGCCGTCCGCTCCGCCTTCGTGACAAGGGCCATCACGTAAGACGAGCGCGTCGGCACGTCCATCTGCGAGAGGGCCGCCCGGATCAGCAGCAAGGCGAGAGCCAGGGGCAAGGTTGGCGCGAAGGCCGCCAGCATCAGCGCGATGCTGGACGGGATGTGGGTGAACACCATTGTGTTGATGAGACCGATGCGCCGCGACAGCCAAGCCGCGACTGGGAACGAGAACGCCGACAGCACGCCGGACCAGAAGAAAAACATGCCGGCCGCCGCGAGCGACAGATCAAAGCGCTCGAACAGCCACAGGGCGAGCAGGGACTGGACAACGAAGCCGCCGGCGAAGGCATCGAGGCTGAACAGGGCCGCAAGCTTGAGCCCACATTCTGCTGACCACCCGCGAGATCGACGCGGAGGGCTTCACCACCAAGAACCGCGACTGGAATGCTGTCGAGGTTCTGGAAGGCTGGCGCGAGGCGTGGGCGCGGGACAGCAACGCCGCCCTTGAGCGGGCCGGCATTGAGGACCGCGTGGACCACCGGACCCTCGTGGCGCAGCGCGACGAGGCGCTTGAGCTGGCATCGGCGGCGCGAGATCGCGGCGACGATGGCGCGGAGCTGGTGCAGACGGTGCGGGCCATCGAGCTGGACCGGCCGCCCCTGCCCCAGCTCTCGCTGGGGGCGTGGCAGCTCAAGGAGCGCGGCATCGAGGTCGGCCGCGTCGGGGCCTGGCACGAGGCCAAGGCCCGTGCGGCCGAGGTGATGGAGCTGGCGCGGGATCTGGCAGGCCAGGTCCGCGACTGGCTTGATCGCGCAGCGGAGCGGGTGCTGGACCGGCTAGGGTCCGGGCAGGCCGAGCTGGCGCTTGCCGGGGGCCGGGATGGCCGGGACCAGGAACCTGATCTTGCCGAACGATTGCGGGAGGCTTGGGAGGCACGGCAGGGCAGACCAGAGGTGCAGGAGGCTGACGCGCCAGACCGGGAACGGGAAACGCCGCAGGACTTGGCGGCGCGGCTGCGCGAGGCGGCGACCGGGATCGACCCCGACACCCTCGCAGACCGTGCCGCCGCATTGCGCGAGGGCCGCGAAGCCGAGGAACGGCAGGTCGAGCTGGACGCTGCGCGGGAGCAGGAGTTGGAACGTCAGCGGGAGATCGAGCGCGAGGCGGACAGCATCGCCGAGCGAGATCGCGGGCTGGGCCACGGGCTATAGAAGGGCTCGTGGTCCAGCCCGTAGCGGTCGTTCGGGCAGCGCGCGGCGAAGGTTATCGAAGAGCCCAAATACGACGTAAGCTTTGGATTCAGCAAGAGCTCGGACCGTGCTGCGAACTGTGAGTGGTTTTGTAACCAGTAACACCGACGACACAGTTGCCTCACGAACCCGGATCGTACTTGCAGGGATTAAGCGAAGCTTAAGAGGGCTGTGTCCCAGGGCGCAATATTTTC
>JADLBY010000046.1 GCA_020847445.1 Sphingomonadaceae bacterium
AGCAGGCGGCGCTCGGCATAGCGGGTGCGGATTTCACGGCCATTTTTGGTCTGCCCGACACGACCTTCCAGCCCGAAATGGTGGATTGCGGCAGTGCGTTCGACCAGCGGTTTGCGGAAACCGAGTTCGCCCCCATCGGCATTGGCCTTGATCTTCATATTGCGGGCAAGGCGCAGTTTACGGAACATCGCCCCCGGCCTTCCCCGCTTGCGCTTTTCACGGCGTGGTTTGCGCGCCTCCATCTTCGCACCGTCCGGATCGACATTGGCACCGATTCGCTGGGCATTGGCACGGCGCAGCTCTCGCATCATCGCCATCGCCAGTTTCTTGCGCGCTCCCGGCGTCAGGTTGCGGGCATATTTTTGCAACCAAGGTTCCAGCTGGGAGATGTCGTCAGCCATCACTGATCCGTTTCGATATAGGCGCTCATCACATCGATGCCGACGGCCAGCGCGGTTGCGTTGTTTGTTCGATATCCCCAGGGCGCGATCAGGGTGGTGTTGGTCGGCAACACCGCCGCGCCACTGTTGGTTATGGTGCCGGTAGCCACATGGCCGGTATTGATACGGGTTACCTCATAATGCACATCGCCGCTGTTCGGTGGGCTGAACAGCGCCAGCTCATAGACATCGGTGCTCAACGTATTGGCCGGAAAATTTACACCCAGATCGATGGCTGGCTGTGCCGTCGTGCCGCCATAGAAAATCTTGAAATTGGTATCGGCGGCTCCATGGCCAAGGCAGATCACATTGGTGAGCGTCGATGGCTCGACATTGGTTGGCGTGGCAGTTGCGCGCATCCCCTTGCACATGCGCGCACCGGCGACAGTGGCCGCATCAGAAATGCCAAAGCGGATGATATAGGTGAAACCACCCAGTCCGGTCGAAGAGCTGCCGACGGTGAACTGGTTGGCCGCATAGCGCCAATGGCCGACAGTGCCAGCGGTTGTCGCCGTCACATAACCCAAACGCCTCATGCGGGTGAACATATTGGTGGTCGCGACGTTGCGCGCAGTGGCGGTAAATCCTGTGATTGTCGGGGCAGTGAAGCCGAATACGCCCGGCACTGTAGTCGCGTTCCCGGGCGGGTTCCAATAGCCGACCTTGTTGCGCGCTAACAAAGGCTGCAGCGTGCTATCCAGCCCGCTCGGCCCGACAAAGGCAGGCATCAGGCGGTTGGCGATATGGCGGGTGAACAGCTTCATCGTTCCCGCATCAGCAGGGGTAGGAAGGCTGTTTTCCGGTAGTACAAGCGAACCATTGTCGGTCACCGAAACCGGGCCATCCTGCAATAGCTTGCCCGTTGTCCCGTCGAATCGCGCCAGCGCGGTATCGGTCGAAGTTGCAGGCCCGACGACATCCCCGCTGCTGCCGCCACCGCCACTGACGGCAACCGTCGATACAGCTGTGACCAAGCCTTTGCCATTGACCGTGATAACCGGAACAAGGCTTCCCGAGCCAAAGGTGCCGACATTGCTGTTGACCGTCGCCAGTGTCAGCGGGATCGATGCGGCAGCACTACCGTTGAACGCAGCGCTCGTTCCTGTGCCATCGCCGGTAAGGCTGAATGTTCGTCCTGTCGTCAGCGTGGCGGCGCTGCCGGTCGTGTGTTGATTTAGGGTCGGAATATCACCCGCGACAACCGCTGTAGTACCTGTGACCAGCCCCTTGGAGTTGACCGTGATCTTGCGCAGCGCGTCGGTCTGCGGGGCGGCGTTGACGGTATCGAGCGTCCATGTCGCGCCACTGGCTGAAACGGTGATGTCGCCCTTGTCGCCATCGGCAATCGCGCCCGCAATGTCGCTGTCATTGACGAAGGCGCTGCCATTCCATTTCAAAACCTGCCCGGTCGACGGCGTAGTCACCGTCACATCGGCAAGGGCATTGATCGCCGCGGCAGCGATCCTGGCGTCGGCGCGCGCGTCAGCGGCGCTGTTGAAATCGGTGATCGTAGAGGCGGTCTGGCTGTGCGAAAGCGCAGCATAGGCCGCGTTGCCCTCTGTGGCCGTCAGATAGGCGGGGTGGGGATCGACGGCGGCGGTATGGCCGGAAAGACCGGATGCAACCGCGCCTGCAGACTCGAACGCCGTGCTGGCCGATGTCGCTGCACTGCCCAGCCCCAATGTAGTGCGCGCGGCAGATGCATCGGCATCGTCAACCAGTGTCAGGCCATAGGCCGATAGCTGGCTGTCATCGACCTTGGCGTCAAGAGCAGGCTGCAGGCCGGTGACGGTCGAAATCGCCTGCGAGTGCGAAAGCGGAGCATAAGCGGCATTGCCCTCGGCGGTGGTCAAATAGGTGGGATGCGGGTCTGCGGCACCGGCATGCGTGGCAACCGCCCCTGCAACCTCGAACGCCGTGCTGGCCGATGTCGCCGCACTGCCAAGGCCCAAGGTGGTGCGCGCGGCAGCGGCGTCGGCATCATCGACCAGCGTCAGCCCATATGCCGAAAGCTGGTTGTCATCGACTTTGGCGTCGAGAGCCGGTTGCAGGCCAGTCACAGAACCAATTGGTTGGTCACCTGTGTGCGTCGAACGATCGCGCAGCTGGGCGTCCGGGGCATTGACCGTTGCTCCACTGGCAATACCGTCCAGCTTCGCCTTGTCAGCGGGAGCAATGCCGCCATTGGCAGGCGGCAAAACGCCCTTCACATCGCGTGTCAGGTCGATTTTTGTCTGGGCAAAACCAGTGCCCGACAGGATTATCATAGCGGGCAACAGGAACTTTAGAAAACGCATGGCTAGTTACCAATCAGAAAGGCCAGAAAGGGATCGTCGGGAAAGGGTTCATTGCCTGCCACCATCTGCAGGTTCACTCCGTTCCGGGTGAAATCAAAATCCTGCATCAACACGCGACCGCGCAGCGTAAGCAGCAGGAATGGCGCGTCGAAGGGCAAAGTGAAGTTGAGGTTGACCCCATCCTTTACCCCATCGGGAATGATTTCGGATGCGAGGTTGACCGAGCCGGTACCGCCCGAGAAATTGGAAACCAGCTGGATAGCCGGATAGGGCAATGCCGGGTTGATAGGCTCGATAATTATGCCGCGCTTGGAAGCAGGCATCAGCCGTATCGGTCGCTTTGATGCAGGTTGCAACTGGATCATGGCGCAACTGGCGGCGTCAGGGGGAGTTCCACCGGCAATTCAAGGCGCAGGTTCATCGGTGTTTCGGTGCCATTGACAAGGCGCATGACAAAATCGCCTTCCAACATGCCGGGCGCGCGAAGATTGCTGGTTTGCAACGCGGTTAGCGAAAGCACATGACGGGTCGCATCAGGCCGGGTCAGATTGACAGCGATTGAGGGCAGGCGAGTTTGCCCCTGTTGCGACAGGCTGATGCGTATCACCGCCCCTGCAGGAGCCAGCGCAGCATCCATTTCAAATTCCTGCGACCAGGCAAATCCCGGCCAGACGGGATTGATGAATTCAGGGTCGATCATGCGGGATAGGCCCCCGGTGGTTGGACATCCGCACCCAAGGGCGGGCTATCAGGTATCAGCTTTTCGCCACCGGCCACCGCATCGCTTAGCAGCCATGCCTGAATGAAATCGGCGGCGACGGTGCCAACCAGCGGCTGATCATCGTCGAACAGCGGGTCTGGCTCTGCCAGATGCTGCATCTGGAAACTGTCATCGGCCATGCGTACCACCTTGACCTGTTCTTCCAGGTCGAGGTCGATGGCTAAATCCCATGTGCTGTTGTCGATGATGTCGGCATCGAAATCGAATGCCTGTTTGCCGTGGGTCAGCAAGGCAGGCTGATTGACGCGCAGCCAGTCAAGTATCGCAATGGCGATGATCGAGGGCTGTTCAACCATCCCCTCCACAAGGATCGTCAGGCGATAGGTCCATGCGAAGCTGAAATCGGGTGTCATGCGCGACACAACGGTGCCCCGCTCGATCCAGACTTTCAGTCGGTCGGGCTCTATCGCCAATCCGGGCAGTACCCGTTCGATCGCCTTGCGGAGGGAATCTGGCTTGATCATTTCTTCTTGGCGGCTTCCTGCAGATCGGCCTGCAGCGCCTCGTGATCGGCGTTGGTTTTTGCCCGTGCTTCTTCATAGGCGCGCTGCAGCACTTCCTGTTCGGATTCGGTGAAGGTTGATTTCACCTTTTCAAACAACGCGATGAAGGCGGGCGTGGCGGTGCCAAGTTCGGACAATGTCCGGATGACGTCAACGAGTTTCAGGCCCATGGGGGTTTCCTTTGCTTCAGGTGGCGGTGGCGGTGGCGATCAGCGAAACGACCTGCCGGATCGCATTTTGCGCGGCGCTGGCGGCTTCGGCGTACGTTCTGGCATTGCCGGTGTCATAGGCGGCGCGCACGGCGAGCACGGCCTGATAGGCCTTGTTGTCGGCGGCAAGCAGCTTTTCGGCGGTGGCACCCTTGACCAGTCCGGCTCTGGTGGCAGTCGATACGGTCAGCGCGGCGGCCTGATAGGCCAGCTCTACCGAAATAGCGACCTGTTCATCGAGCACAGTCTTATCGGCGGCAGCGGCGGGCACCAGATTTTCCGGCGGGCCAAGGGCAGCGCTGGTAAGGCCGCAACCGGCGAGAGACAGGGCGGAGGCGGCAATTAGTGCATATTTGAACAGGCGCATGTCGGTTTCCTTTCGAACGAAATTGGTGGTCAGCTGTCGGGTCCAAGGCCCGAAAAATAGGGGGCACGGCCAGTGGGTGTGTGGAGAACCGAGCGGCGGGTGCGCCCCGATTTTGCACTGGCATGAATCCAGCCGCTGTTCGGATCGCGTGGCTGCCATGCCTCAAGGATCAACTGGTCGAAGGGCAGGGTGTCACGTATCCAGACGGCGACGGTGCGGTTGGGCACACCGGGCACTTCGAAATCGACGGCTTCTCCCGATCCATGCTGGCTGGATGGCGTCCAGATGCGAAAGCCCGATGTCACGCGCACCGGGCCGAATTTTGCCCGCACCGGCTCCAATATCGTATCGCACAGGAAAACCAGCGCCTGCAGCTGCGATGTGCCGGGAATGTTCCGGGTGGCCCAGTCGCGCATTTGGTTGCTGCTGAAGATCATCTCTCTCAGTGTGAAATGCGGCGTCAGCTTCAGATCCAGCAATTGGGTACGCAGATTGGGTGCGCGCAGGGCAAAGGCGATGGCTCGATAGCTTTGCGGCCCCCATTTGCCGTCAACCGTGATCCCGCCGATCAGCTGCTGTGCGGTGCGCAGTTCCATCAGGCTTCCTCCTCGTTCGGGCGTTCCTGTTCGGCGCGATATTGCTCGAACTTCCAGCCATGCCACGCAGCCATCACCAGCGCGGGCAGGCTGACACACATCGACACGATAACGATCAGTTCGGTTAGGATCGGCGACATGGTCAGCCTCCCTGTGCTTTCGGTGGTTGCCCCGCATTTTCCCCTGTCGGCATGCCCAGGCGCTTTCGGAACAGCCACTGGACGCCGTCGAGTAGCAACACAAAGCCAACACCGCCCAGGAACATTGAAATCAGAACGGACAGGATCGGGTCGATCTTGTAATAAGCGACGATCGATACGCCGATTGTGGCAAAGGCCGGTAGAGCTGACAGTTCCGAGTATGCAAGCCATCGGCGACGGCGCAGCCAATGCGCAGCCGCCTTTACATCGTCAGGAGGGTCACTGGATATGCGAAACAGGAACATCCCCAGTTTGCCGCCAACAATGGTGGCACCAGCGATCAAAGAGGCCAGCCACCAAAAGATAAATTCACGCCAGTCGTTCATATCAGTCCCAAAGTTTCACGGTTTCACGAATAGGCGGGGCGGTTTCGGTGGCTTCGGGAAGGGTGACAGCAATCCCTTCAGGAAGTTTCGGGCCAAGCGCGGCAAGGCCGGGGTTCATAGCCAGCGCCTGTTCGGTAACCCCTTGGGTGCGGCCCAATATGCGCCAGCACATGGCATCAAGCGTCTCGCCAGAAAGGGCCGTCGCAATCATATCAGCTCCACCCTGTTGCGCTGCACCTTGGTCAATGTGGCATCTTCGCCGGGGGCAGGGATGGAGAGCAAGTCGGCAACGGCAGCATGCGCCATGCGGCGATAATCGTCCGACGATCGGCGCTCTTCATCAGCGCGGATCGTGCCCTGATCGGTTGCGCTGATGTCGCGGTGCGTGTCTGCCAGTTCGGCGGCGGTGTAATAGAGGATGATACGTTCCCAGATCAGAACGGCGCGGGTCTTGGCATTGATTTCGGGATCGCCGATATCTTCCAGCTTTGCGATACCGGCCACCGCCTGTTTGGTGCGCCATTCGGCCAGCGCGCGAAAGGCCGTCAGCATCGCGCCCTCGATCGCCGATACCGTGCGTTCATGGGTCGCGATGCCATCGCCAATGCGGATTTTGGCGCGCAGGGCGTTGACATCGACATCGGGAAACCAGCCATCGGCGGCAACCTCTGACCCTTGCGGTGAAGCCGGGGCAGCAGGGGTGGAAACAAAGCCGTTCATGACCGTCGATGTTCCTTTCCCTTGCTGCACCGGCTTCTTTTCGCACGGTGGGTTGTGAGTTTACGGGGGGTGGGGAGTGAGGGAAGCGACTCCTGCGTGAATGCAGACCTTTCCCTTGCTCCGCCCCCCGAGCGCCGTGGGCGAGCCTTATTCTTCTTCGTCCTGTCCGGTGTCAGACTGGTCTTCGATCTCATCACCATCAGCATCGGTTGCAGGTGTCCGACCGAGTTCTTTCAGCTGGCGTTCGATCTTTTCGATGTCCTTTTTGACACCGGCATTTTTGTCGAGCTGCAGAGCGCGCTTCATTTTGCCAAGGGCCGCATCCAGCCATGCATGTTTGCCACCCGCGACCGCATTGTCGGCAGCCGGATCATAGGCATCGGCTGCATCGACATAGGCACGCCCCAATGCCTTGTGCAGTTTCGCGCGTTTCTCATCATGCATGTCATGATCGGCGGTCAGGCTGCTCACATGCTGCAGTATGGAAAGCGAAACACCTGCTTCGTTGACCAGCGCATCCTTGGCCACTTCATCGGCAAGGAAGGTGGAGACAGAGCATTTGAAACGCTCAGGCATGGCAACGCCATTTGCGATCATGTGGGTGGCGATGCGCAGGGCATAGGGATAGTCGCCATAGTCGAGCGCCCAGACCAGCATTTCGCCGACGATCTGGTCTTGTGTGGCCGCGCCCTGTTCGCCCGCCTCGAGTGCGCCTTCGACCCATGCCCGATAGGTTTCGGCCTTTTCCAGCTTCAGCGGCTTGCGCGCATCATGGCTGTGGATGTCTGAAAGTTGGCGCAGGTCTTCATGCAACACGGCCAGAAGCGCGCGATATTCCTTCGCACCCGGATTTTCATCATCGATCGCAGGGGCGATGCCAGATGCGGCAACTGGGCTTGCCGCCAACTGCGACCGGACTGATTTTTGATGCTGACGGAAAGGAGATTCCCGGCTTTCAGCCGCGCCTTCGTTCATCGAATTGGTGCTTGCTGGACCTGCTTCCGGAAGGGAAGCAGTTTCGCTCCAATCAACGTCTTGACCAGCCTGTGCAGCGCGAACTTTCTTCTGATAGTCACGAAATGACATCGGGGACTTCCTTTCTGGGGTGGGAGGGGCCTGTGACACTCCCCTCCCTTATATGAGCTCGCTGCTTCTCCGCTTGTCACCGCAGATGGCAGGTCAAAGCTCCTCGGGTATTACGCAACGAAGGTGATGTTTTCGGCCTGCACCATGAAATCGGTGCTCTCGATCACATAGCCTTCGTTTGAGCTGTTATAGTCGGCCAGTCCCGCCATGTTTTCGGGCTCTTCCCGAATGAAGCGACGACGCGCGCCTTCCTGATATTTGATCGTCAGGTTCTTCAGCGGCGTGATGACCATCGCATTCTCGGGGAATTCCGGAACCATAATCGCCGGACGTCCGCCGATCTGTTTTTGCGACTGGATGATCTTGCCAACATTTTCGTCGCTGACGACCGGCTGCCCGTCGACCGTGGCGGCAAGCGGGCGGTTGATCTGCGGAAAATACTTGTCATCAACAAGTTTGGAACCGCAAATTACAACCAGATCGGTAGATTTGCGCGCCCAGCTCGGCATTCCCGAAATAAGGTCATAAGCGAGAGCATCGATGTTCTTGTAGGTAGCAGCACCGTTGCCAACATTGATGGGCACAGCGGCACCCGTAGCAGTCTGGTTGGGAGCGACACCTACCAGGGCGCGACCCATGACATGATCAGGCCGTTCGAGACGCAGTTTCTGCATCCAGCCAATGTTCATGTCTTCAAGATCAGGGTTTGCCACACGATCAGTATCGGCGGCGGCAGTTTCACCGTTCCAGCCAATGCAGATGCGATCAAGGCCGATCTGTTGCGCTACGTGACGGGAATAGCGCGCACTGAAGTCTTCGAATTTTGCCCATTGATCGATAGTTTCCCAAGGAATCCACGTATCAAAAAGCGAAGTAAACAGTTCCCAGCTGCGTTCCGAAAGCTCGCCGGCATATTCAGGGCGGCGGGGAAGATTGGCCCGCGACTTACGGTAAGCGAGTCGCTTGCGGACATTCATGCCCACAACCTGACCCTTCAAATCTCGCTCGCCGACCACGTTGATCATCTGCAGAAATTCGACAGATTCCTGCATCAGGCTTTCGAGGCTTTGCTCGACAGTCGGATTGACAGCGAATTTTTTCGAAACATCGTGCGCGCTTCCAACCGCGTTAACCTGACG
>JADLBY010000047.1 GCA_020847445.1 Sphingomonadaceae bacterium
AAAAGGGCCGCACACGAGGACACCCTTCGGGTCGCACGACTGTCATAGGCAGCGCGGCGCGGAAAGGATTGCAAGAATCAGTCGCAATTTGAAAGGAATCGACATCCAACCTGAAAATTTGACAGGTTGCTCTGCCAAAAAAATGGCCCGACCGGATTCCCGGTCAGGCCTGTAGGTAAAGGTTCTCCGAATCACTTCGAGAGCCCCTCGGGTCGCAGGTCATGAGTTAGACTGAACAGAAGGCTCGGTATTGGACAGAATCGACACCAAAACTTAACCGTGTTTTGACCCGCAGTACCTCCAGTGTTAGCGCGCTGGAAATGTCTCTATTTGCCATTGTCCGTCCGCTGGTCTTTGCTCTCGATCCCGAGCGAGCACACCGCCTCACGATCGCAGCCCTGAAGCGGCTTCCGGGCCGGGCAGCGCAACCGAAGAATCCTGCACTGGCGATCACGCTGGCTGGCCTCACGTTTCCATCCCCGGTCGGGCTGGCTGCGGGCTTCGACAAGGATGCAGAAGTACCAGATGCAATGCTTGGCCTTGGCTTCGGCTTTGTCGAAGTTGGCACCGTCACACCGCTCCCGCAGGCTGGGAACCCCAAGCCAAGGCTTTTCCGGCTGGCCGAGGATCGCGCCGTGATCAACCGGATGGGCTTCAACAATCGGGGGCAGGTTGCAGCCCTTGCCCGACTGACCTCACGCAGACGACGGGGCATTGTCGGCGTCAATGTCGGTGCGAACAAGGACGCAACCGACCGCGTGAGCGACTATGTTTCGGGCGTCCGTCTTATGGCCCCGGTTGCCGACTATCTGACGATCAACATCAGTTCGCCCAACACGCCGGGCCTGCGCGCACTCCAGAGCGGCGATGCGCTGGGCGAGTTACTGGATGCTGTGACACCTGTCCGTGCGCCCAGCGGTCCGCCCGTATTCCTCAAGGTAGCGCCCGATCTTGAGCCCGCGGAAATCGATGCCGTGGTGAAAACAGCAATCGGCCGGATCGATGGGCTGATCATCGGCAATACGACGCTGTCCCGTCCATCGCTGCGTTCGCCCGATTCTGGCGAAGCCGGCGGGCTCTCAGGCGCCCCACTGGCAGGGCTTGCCCTTCAGCGCTTGCGTGACTTTCGCAGCGCCAGCGGCGGCACGTTACCGCTTGTCGCAGCGGGCGGCATTGAAACGGCCGAGCAGGCGTGGGAAAGGATCAAGGCGGGCGCTTCGCTGGTCCAGCTTTATTCGGCGCTCGTGTATCACGGTCCGGGCCTCGCACGCACAATCACCCGGGGGCTTCCAGCCCTTATGGCCCGGGACGGATTTACGACGATTGCCGAAGCGATCGGGTCTGAGGCGCGTTAGGGCTTGCTGTCACCGGAGAGGGGGTTAGGGTCGCGGTTCATGAAGAAGTGGCTTGTTGCAATCCTGTTGCTCTGTGCAATCCCGGACAGTGTTCTGGCGGAGGGCGGAGCTGTTTCCGCTGCCGATCCGCGTGCTGCCGAAGCCGGCCGCGAAATCTTGCGGCAGGGCGGATCGGCTGCCGATGCAGCGATCGCGATGATGCTCGCGCTAAGCGTGGTTGAGCCACAATCGTCCGGCATAGGCGGCGGCGGATTCATGATCCACAATGATGGGCGAACGAACGACGTCGGGACAATCGATGGTCGCGAAACGGCGCCCTCATCAGCAAGCCCGCGCCTTTTCCTCGATGCCGCAGGCAAGCCGATGCCGTTCATCGATGCTTTCGCAGGAGGGCGTTCGGTTGGCGTGCCCGGCAATATTGCGCTGGCAGCACGCGCTTCGGCACGGTGGGGCAAGCTGCGCTGGCCGGCCTTGTTCCAGCCCGCCATCCGGCTGGCCGAGAATGGCTATCAGGTCACCCCAAGGCTTGCCGAGGCCTTGTCGCGCCTCAAGGCTATCTGGCCCGATTTTCCGGCGGCACAGGCGATCTATTGGCAGGACGGCAGGCCCAAGCAGGTCGGGGAAACGGTCAGGAATCCTGCCCTGGCCGCCTTGCTTCGCACAGTCGCCAAAAAGGGAGCGAGAGCCTTCTATTCCGGCCGGAATGCAACCGCGATCATTGGGGCCACAGGCCAATCGAAGCGCAATCCGACTGTCGTCACCCGCCGTGACATTGCGGCCTATCGGGCCATTGACCGGGCCGCAGTTTGTACCACCTACCGCCAATACCGGCTGTGCGGCATGGGCCCGCCGTCTTCGGGTGCCACGACTGTCTTCCAGATCCTGGGGATGCTCGAACGGTTCGACCTCAAGGCGCTTGGCAAGGACAATCCGCAAAGCTGGCACCTGATCGCCGAAGCAATGCGCCTCGGATATGCCGATCGGGAGAAGTACCTCGGGGACCCCGACTTCGTTGCTGTTCCCGTCGCCGGATTGCTCGACAAGGCCTATGTCGCGAGCCGTTCGGCACTCATTTCCCCCGACCGCTCGCTTGGCACCTATGAAGCGGGCACGCCCCCGGGAGCGCAGCCCCGCACAGCGGCACTATCCGGCGAAGTTGCAGGAACCACGCATTTTGTCGCGATCGACGGGCACGGCGATATCGCCAGCATGACGTCAACTGTCGAAGGGCCGTTCGGCAGCCAGCTGATCGCCAATGGCTATTTCCTGAACAATGAGCTGACCGATTTCACCTTCGCACCCGAAAAGGACGGTGCCCCGGTTGCGAACCGGGCTGAAGCCGGGAAGCGCCCGCTTTCGTCCATGTCCCCGACCATTGTCTATGGTTCCGACGGCAAGCCCGTCTTCGCGGCAGGCGCTGCAGGGGGCAAGACAATCATCATGCAGGTCGCCAAGATCCTGATCGCGCATCTTGACTGGGGCCTTTCTGCCCGGGATGCGATCGCGGCCCCGAACATCTATTTCGCAGGCGACGCCGTGCTGGTCGAGCCCGGCACGGCATTGGCGGACATGCAAAACCAGCTTGCAGGATTTGGCCATACGGTTGTCACAGGACGCATGTCGAGCAAGGCGAATGCCGCCGAGCGGACAGCCACAGGGTGGCAGGGGGCAGCCGACCCCCGCAGCGAGGGGGTCGCACTGGGGGAATGAGCATGAGGCAATTCGAAGAGTTTCCCAATCTAGTCACGATGTTCTTCCGGAGGGCGGAGGCAAAGGGCAATGCGCCCTTCCTTTGGCACAAATCGGAAGGCCGCTGGCAATCGCTCAGTTGGGCTGATGCCGCACGGCAAGTGACATCGCTTGCCGTTTCGCTTGCGGATATGGGTCTGAAGCGCGGCGACCGGGTGATGCTCGTTTCGGAAAACCGACCCGAATGGTGCATCGCGGATCTCGGCATCATGGCTGCGGGTTGCATCACTGTGCCGACATACACGACCAATGGCGAGCGCGATCACCAGCATATCATCGAGGATTCCGGAGCATCCGCGATTATCGTATCGAGCCAGAAGCTCGCTGCAGCTGTCATGCCTGCAGCAATACGGGCGACAAATGCACAGCATATAGTCGGGATCGAGCCCTTGCGGGTCGGACAGACGAGTGGCGTCAAGGCTCATGACTGGTCGGATCTCGTCGGCAAGTCCGACATCGATGTCGCCGCTTGCGCTGCACGCGCCGAAGCCGAATTCAAACGCGAAGACCTCGCCTGCATCATCTACACGAGCGGGACCGGCGGCGCACCGCGCGGCGTCCAGCAGCATCATGGCGCGATCCTTCTCAATGTTGCAGGATGTGTCGACATCATCTCGAACGACTTTGGCTGGGGGGATGAAGTCTTCCTGTCCTTCCTTCCGCTCAGCCACGCCTATGAACATTCCGGGGGGCAGTTCCTGCCGATCGGCCTTGGTGGACAGATCTACTATGCCGAAGGCCTCGAGAAGCTGGCAGGCAATATCGAGGAAGTTCGCCCGACGATCATGGTCGTCGTGCCGCGCCTGTTCGAAGTCTTGCGCGCACGGATGCTCAAGACGGTCGAGAAACAGGGCAAGTTCGCGCAAGCCCTGCTCCGCAGGGCCCTCAATCTGGGTGAAAAGGACATGAAGGGCGGCGTCCCGATTTGGGACAAGCCGATGAACCTGTTTATCGACAAGACGCTGCGTCCCAAGATCCAGCAGCGCTTTGGCGGCCGGATGAAGGCACTGGTTTCCGGTGGCGCGCCGCTCAATCCCGATGTTGGCATCTTTTTCCACAGCGTCGGCCTGACCCTGCTTCAGGGCTATGGCCAAACCGAAGCGGGGCCGGTCATTTCCTGCAACCGGCCTTCTGTAGGCCTCAAGATGGATACGGTGGGGCCGCCGATGAAAGGGGTCGAGGTAAAGATCGCTGGGGACGGGGAGATCCTCGTGCGCGGCGAACTCGTCATGCATGGCTATTGGCGCAACGAGGCCGAAACAGCGCGCGTATTGAAGGATGGCTGGCTTCACACCGGCGATATTGGCGAATTCGATGAAAATGGCCGTATCCGCATCACCGACCGCAAGAAGGACATTATC
>JADLBY010000048.1 GCA_020847445.1 Sphingomonadaceae bacterium
ATCTCCACAGCATACATCCCCGACCGCCCCCCAAAAGAAGCAGCCTAACCACTGGCTGGCTTTTACGCCGCCACGCTCAGCAAATCGCCGGCGTTCCAGTGGCTGGTTTTGTCACCGCCCTGCACAGCGTCGAGAGCATGTCCAATGTTGAATATTATTCGACAGATCATCGCATGGGGGCGCGATCGGGTTCGACGACGCTGCATGACCGGCTGACGCGCGGCCGCGTGATGTCACAACCAATTACCCGTTATGGCGTCATCAGCGGTATGATCGAGACAGCGAACAATCTTGCCGCGGATTACAACATCAGCCGAGAGGCATGCGATGTCTATGCAGCGCGCAGCCACCGTTTGGCGACGCAAGCGTGGGCGCAGGGCAAGTTTGATGATGAGCTGGTGCCGGTTGCCGTGCCGCAAAAGCGCGGTGACCCCCTGCTGTTCGCGCGCGACGAAGGCATTCGCGAAGATGCGACGACGGAATCACTTGGTTTGCTGCGTCCTATTGAAAAGGACGGCGTTGTGACGGCGGGTAATGCCAGCCAGCAGAACGATGGCGCTGCAGCCTGTCTCGTTGTCGCGGAGGACAAGCTCGAAGAACTGGGGCTGAAGCCGATCGCGTGGTTCCACAGCTGGGCAGCCGCCGGATGCGACCCCTCGCGCATGGGTATCGGCCCGGTGTCGGCGGTCGAGCGTCTGTTTGCGCGCTCCGGGCTGGGGTGGAGCGATATCGACGTGGTCGAACTCAACGAAGCATTTGCGCCACAGGTGCTTGCCTGCCTCAAGGGTTGGGGCTGGTCGGAGGACGACAGCCGGCATGATATGCTCAACGTCAATGGATCGGGCATTTCGCTTGGCCATCCCATCGGCGCGACTGGCGGGCGCATTCTTGCGAACCTTACGCGTGAACTGGTGCGGCGCGGCGGTCGCTATGGTCTGGAAACGATGTGCATCGGCGGCGGGCAGGGCCTGGCAGCGGTTTTCGAACGCGCGCGGTAGCGGTTATTTCGGAATGGCTGCGGAAATCGCGGGCGTTCGCCAGCTGACCTATTTCGCCGCGCGCAGAAGGACGCTGGAAAGCGCTGTGATCTGGAAGCGGGGATGGCGAAGTTGATCGATGCGTTTGTGGCATGGGCGGCGGCCGACAACGCGCTGTAAATTTATGGTAATAATGGCTTCGCTACCGACTATGCGGTCGGCCGATGGGAATATCCTCGACATCTTCAACGGCGCGGGCGAAATTCAGACGCAGGTTATCGCGCAGCGATGCGACAACAAAAGATAGAGTGCGCTATCTAATTCAGATTAAACGCAGCGCCCTAAATGGTCGTAATTGAAGGAGGCAGGCGGGGCGCCTGCCTCGCTTCCTTCAGAGCCGCTCGACGATGGTGACGTTCGCCATGCCGCCTGCCTCGCACATGGTTTGCAGGCCATAGCGGCAACCACGATCCTGCAGCGCGCTGACCAGCGTGGCCATCAGCTTTGCACCCGATGCGCCAAGAGGATGGCCGAGCGCAATCCCGCCGCCATTGACGTTCATCCGCGTGGGGTCGGCACCCAGCGCCTTTGCCCATGCGAGCGGAACAGGGGCAAACGCCTCGTTCACTTCATAAAGGTCAATATCGCCGATTGCCATTCCGGCGCGTTCGAGCGCACGCCGCGTCGCCGGGATGGGTGCCTCAAGCATGATGATCGGATCGTCGCCCATGACGCTCATATGATGGACGCGCGCGACCGGGGTTGCACCCAGCGCCTTTAACCCGCGTTCATTGGCGACCAGAAGGGCGGCGGCGCCGTCGCAAAGCTGACTAGCGTTCGCGGCGGTGATCACGCCGCCTTCCTGCAAGGTCTTCATGCTTGCCATTTTCTCAAGGTTTGCGTCAAACCGGATGCCTTCATCTGTGCGGTGGACAATGGTTTCGCCATCGGGTGTGGTGACATTGATCGGTACGATTTCCGCATCGAACTTGCCCTCCTGGGTGGCCGCAGCCGCGCGGCGATGGCTTTCAAGCGCGAAGGCATCCAGCTGTTCGCGCGAGAAGCCATATTTGCGCGCGAGCAACTCCGCACCCGCAAACTGCGTGATCGGCTGGTCGCCGTAGAGCGCATCGAAACCGGGGCTACGCCACGATCCGAATCCGTGCTTGGCAGCGAGTGTCCAAGGCAGGCCCATCGGCACCCGCGTCATGCTCTCAATACCGGCCGCGATGACGATGTCCTGCACCCCCGCCATGACGGTCGCGGCTGCAAACTGAAGCGCCTGTTGCGAGGAACCGCATTGGCGATCGACGGTGGTGCCGGGCGTTGTTTCGGGCAAACCCGCAACCAGCGCAGCAAATCGGCCGATATTTGCCCCCTGCTGTCCGCCGGTGCAGGCACAGCCCATGATAACATCCTCGATCAGCGCAGGATCAGCGCCTGCGCGCTCGACCAGCGCTGCAATAACCTTGCCCGCGAGATCGACGGGATGAATCCCGGCGAGACGCCCATCCCGCTTGCCCCCGGCGCTGCGCGCCACCGCGACTATGTAGGCTTCAGACATAGTATTTTCCTTAGTGAACGTGTCAGTGACTGGCCGAATCCACGCCGGTGATGCGGATCCCTGCGCCAGGAACCTTGTAGCGGCGATTGAGTGAGATCAGCACCGAGGTCAGCCCTTCCGCGACGACCGAATTGGCGAGCGGTCCTGCGTTCCAAGCCTTGAGGCCGATTTCCTCGGCCAGCGCGACGACTTCATCGGCTGCAGCGGGATCATCGGCACAGACAAGGACGTCACACTCAATTTCCTCCTCAAGGTTGGTGAGGTGGTGAGCCGAAATGTTCTGAAAAGCTGACACGACGCGAACGCCATCACCCAGCTTTTTCTGCACGGCCTCGACCGCCGATCCGCCTTCGGGCAACTGGACCCGGCTCACTTTAGGCGGCACAAGCGGAACGGTGACATCGATCAGAATTTTGCCATCAAGATGATCGCGCACTTCATCCACGGTTAATTGCTGCACGGCATAGGGAACGGCAAGCACGACGATATCAGCTGCGGCCGCCGCGTCGGGATTGGCCGCGCCACTGACCTGATTGCCGCCCAGCACGGTGTTCATGGCCTCGGCAGCTTCCTGCGCGCGTTCGGCCGACCGGCTGCCGAGAATGACCTGGTGGCCTTTATGCGCCCAGCGCAGCGCGAGACCGCCGCCTTCCTTGCCAGTGCCGCCCAGAACGGCGATGCTTGCTTTGGTTTCATTCGGCATAGGTCATGGTCTCCATTTCGGATGTGGGCGCGCGGCGCTTTCGCGGTGGCGTTTGTATCGGGGGCGTAAGTTCTGCGGCATCAAGACCGCGCTGGCGGATGTCATCGGGCACGGGGCCGTACAGCGTTGTGCGTTGCAAGGGCGCACGTCCCATAGCGCGGATCAGTCGGTCCATTTCGGCAGGCGGCATTTCCTGTCCGTGCTGTGTGCCCGCCGCGCGGGAAATGCTCTCGTTCATCAGCGTGCCGCCCAGATCGTTGGCGCCCGCATCAAGACAGGCTCGCACGCCTGCTTCGCCGAGCTTGACCCAGCTTGTCTGGATCGAGGTTATGTGCGGATGGAGTGCCAGCCGTGCAACGGCATGCATCAGGCGGACCTCGCGAAATGTTGGCCCGCGCCGCGCCTGCCCGCGCAGCGCGTTTGGCGCTTCCATATGGACGAAGGGCAAGGGCACAAATTCAGTGAAGCCACCCGTGCGCCGTTGCAGGTCGCGAATCTGGATGAGGTGGGCTGCCCAGTGACGGGGGGTGTCGATATGACCGAACATGATTGTTGCGGTTGTGCGAAATCCGACCCGGTGCGCGGTTTCGATAACCTCCCGCCACTGCGCGCTGGTCAGCTTGTCCGGGCAGAGTATATCGCGCACACTGTCATCAAGGATTTCGGCGGCAGTGCCAGGCAATGTGTCGAGGCCAGCATCCTTCAGCCCGCGAAGATAGGTTTCGAGATCAAGGCCAAGCGTTGCTGCACCTTGCCAGACCTCCAGCGGGGAAAAGGCGTGGATGTGCATTTCCGGCACTGCGGCCCGCACGGCGCGCGCAAGGCCCATATAGGTTTCGCCGGTATAGTGCGGATGGATGCCGCCTTGCAGGCAGACCTCTGTGCCGCCGCGATCCCATGCCTCCTGGCTCCGCCGCACCACTTCCGACAGATCAAGGTCATAAGGCGCGCCGCGCAGCGCCTCAGCCTTGTCTCCCTTGGAAAAGGCGCAGAAGCCGCAGCGATAGGCGCAGATATTGGTATAATTGATGTTGCGGTTGACCACATAGGTTACGGTATCGCCACTCACCGCGCGGCGCAGCGCATCTGCGCTGGCACAGACATGCTCAAGATCCGCTCCGCGTGTTTCGAAGAGGGTCGATATCTCATTCTCGCTGATGGCGTCGCCCGCCACCGCGCGTGCGGTAATGGCGGCGATGGCGGGGTCGACCGTGCTGCAGTCACCGGTGGCTGGCCGCTCCGGCAGGGCAATGCCCGGCGACCAGTCGTCCGCGCGCGCATAGCCGCTGGCGTCGGAGGCGGCGAGTAGCATCGGCATCACTGCAGGGTCGATCCAGCGTGGGCCGGAAAAACCCGGATAGACGGGCAGCCGCGCGACGAGTATCCTACCCGACGCCTGTGTGACGGCACGCAACTGGTCGATATGCGGCCAGGGGCGTTCCGGGTTCACATGATCGGGCGTGACGGGCGACACCCCGCCCCAATCGTTGATCCCGGCCTCCATCAATCTGCCAAAATCATCTGCGGAGAGATTGGGCGGCGCCTGAATATTCATTTTCGGACCCAATATGAGGCGGGCAGTCGCGATGCTCCAGAGCAGTTCGTCCATATCCGGCTCTGGAGCATTGGCCATGACGGTGCGCGGTTTTGCGCGGAAATTCTGGACGATCACTTCCTGAATATGGCCATAGCGGGCATGCAGATCGGCGATTGCCTCCAATGCCGCGATGCGTTCGGCGCGCGTTTCGCCGATGCCAATCAGAATGCCGGTCGTGAAGGGGATGCCCAGCTCGCCCGCATCGGACAGGGTTTGCAGGCGGGCGGCTGGCACCTTGTCGGGGGAGCGGTAATGCGGGCCGCCTTTGGCGCAAAGCCGATCCGAAACCGATTCCAGCATCAGTCCCATCGACGCCGACACCGGGCGCAGCATCGCCAGCTCCTCGCGATTCATTACGCCAGCGTTGATATGGGGCAGCAGCCCTGTTTCGCTGAGCACGGTCGCGCACATCTCACGCAGATAGGAGAGAGTCGTTTCATGGCCGAGCCGGGCGAGCGCATCGCGCGCTGCGGCAAAGCGCAGCTCCGGTTTGTCGCCGAGTGTGAAAAGCGCTTCTGTGCAACCGGCGCTCTGTCCGGCGCGGGCAATATCCAGCACATCCTCGCGCGTGAGAAACGGCATTTCACCGGGGCGCGGGGGCTGCGAAAAGGTGCAGTAATGGCACAGGTTGCGGCACAGCTGGGTCAGGGGAATGAACACCTTAGGCGACCATGTCTGAATCCGTCCGTGCCCTTCATCCCGCAGGGCAGCGGCGCGGCTCAGCAAAATTTCGCTGTCCATTGAACGCGATTCGCCAGCGATCCCCGACCGCGGAGTCCGGTTCGTCCATTCATCCCTTGCGCCTGTGGCCATTCGGCTTGATCCTCATCCGCCCGACGTGAAAGCCGAGCCAATCTTGTTCGCACCCTGAACCCGATCAAGCGTCATTACGACCGGAATTAAGGCGCGGCCCACAAATCGCATTGCTTTTTGAAATCGTCAAGCGCATTATCCAAACGACTTAATTGCCGTTGCGGCGAAAAACAAGGGATGTCCTGTGGTACGGGGAGTCGACATTGAGTCGCTGACAGTGTGGATGGACGCGCGGAACCTGGGTGCAGGGCCGATCGTGAACGTGCGCGCGTTGACTGGTGGCACCCAGAATATCCTTTTGCGTTTCACGCGTGAGGGCCGCGATTATGTGCTGCGGCGTCCGCCGCTCTATCCTCGCCCGAACAGCAATGAAACAATGCTGCGCGAAGCGCGCATGCTGACAGCGCTGGCAAAGACGCAGATCCCGCACCCCCGCTTGATCGCGCTGTGCGAAGATACGGCTGTGCTGGGCGCGGTCTTTTATCTGATGGAGCCGATCGAAGGTTTTAATCCGGTCGCAGGTCTCCCAGCGCTGCATCACGATCCTGCGGTCCAGCATCGCATGGGTTTGGCGGTCGTAGAGACGCTGGCGGCGCTTGGCAGTCTCGATCATGTTGCGCTTGGCCTTCAGGATTTCGGACGACCAGAGGGATTTCTGGAACGACAGGTCGCGCGTTGGCAATCGCAACTAGATGGATATGGGCAGTTTGCAGACTGGCCCGGTCCCGCGGCGCTCGGCGATGTCACCGGCATCGGGGCATGGCTGGAAGCGAACAGACCCGCGAGTTGCGCGCCGGGCATCATTCATGGCGACTATCACCTTGCCAATATGATGTTCCACGTCGACAGCGCGGAGATGGCGGCGGTGGTCGACTGGGAGCTGGCGACGATTGGCGATCCTCTGGTCGATCTTGGCTGGTTGCTGGCAACCTGGCCGGAGGCGGGTGAGGAAGGGACAATCAGTGTCCGGCCATGGATCGGTTTTCCAACCTCGGCTGAGTTGGTCGCGCATTATACGGCATCGGGTGGGCGTGCGACCGAAGCAATCAGCTGGTACGCCATTTTGGGCTGCTATAAATTGGGAATTTTGCTGGAAGGCACCTATGCCCGCGCTTGTGCGGGCAAGGCGCCTGCAGAAACGGGCGAAAAGCTTCATAAACGCAGCCTCTGGCTATTCCAGCGCGCTGACCGGTGGCTCCGTGATGGCCATCCGGCAGCGCAAAGCAGGGAAGGATGTCGGCAGCAGTGAGCGATCTGGATTTTAGCGGAAAGACGGTTCTGGTCGTTGGTGGATCGAGCGGGATCGGTAACGGCATTGCCCGTGCATTTCACGCGCGCGGCGGCGATGTCCATGTCTGGGGTACACGCAAGATTGCGCCGGATTATGCTGGTGAGGAAGGATCTGACCTGACCGGTCTTGGCTATACGCAGGTTGATGTCAGCGATCCTGCCGCCATAGCTGCCGCGCCGGCACGATTCGATGCGCTCGATGTGCTGGTACATTCGCAAGGCGCTGTGCTTTATCGCCGACAGGAATTCGCTACCGAAGGTTGGAACAAGGTGATGGCGATCAACCTCGACAGCATCATGCAGATTTCGATGCGGTTCCACGATGCACTGGCAGCGGCGAAGGGATCGATGGTCGTGGTCAGTTCCATTGGTGCGTTCCGCGGCACGATGGGCAACCCCGCCTATGCAGCATCAAAGGCAGGTGCGGTGAGCCTCGTCAAAACATTGGCGCAGGCATGGTCGGTCGATGGCATCCGCGTCAATGGCATCGCGCCGAGCCTTGTCGATACCAAGATGACCAAGGCGACAATGGATCATGAAGCCCGGCGCGAACGCGCTCTCGCGAAGATACCGCTGCGACGGTTCGGCACAGTGGAGGAAATGGCGGGGGTGGTGTTGTTCCTCAGCTCGCCGCTTGCCTCCTACGTCTGCGGCCAGACGATCGTCGTGGATGGTGGCCTAACGCTGTGATGCGGCGCGACACCTCGAATTTACAGGAAGGACCACAGCGTGGATTTCGAATATAGCGACAAGGTTCAGGATTTGCGGACACGCCTCACAGCGTTCATGGACGAGCATGTTTATCCGATTGAGGCTGAGCGCGATCATTTCCATGAAGACCCTGCAAAGCTGTGGCAGGTCTGGCCCGGCACCGAAGGGATCAAGGCGAAAGCGCGCGAGGTGGGGCTGTGGAATGTATTCCTGCCGCATGAATATGAGCCGTGGTCTCCGGGCCTGACCAATCTCGAATATGCACCGCTCGCCGAACTGATGGGCCGGGTATTTGGCGCTTCGGAATATTTTAATTGTGCTGCCCCTGACACTGGCAACATGGAAATCCTCGCCAAATACGGCACGAGCAAACAGCAGAAGCAGTGGCTGGAGCCTTTGCTCGCGGGCGATATTCGCTCTGCTTATGTGATGACCGAACCGGGCGTCGCCTCGTCGGACGCGACCAATATCGAAACCTCGATCATCCCCGACGGGGATGATTATGTTATCAATGGCCGCAAATGGTGGATTTCGGGCGTGATGGACCCCCGGTGCAAGGTCTATATTCTGCTCGGTCGCACGCCTAATGCTGATGCGCCGCGCCATCGCCAGCATTCGCAGATTATCATCCCGGCCGATACGCCCGGCATCGAAATTGTCCGTCCACTTAATGTGTTTGAATCGGTGCATTCGCCGGGCGGGCATTGCGAGATGCAGTTCACCAACGTGCGCGTGCCTAAGGCCAATCTGTTGCTGGGTGAAGGGCGCGGATTTGAAATCGCGCAGGGGCGCCTTGGGCCGGGGCGCATCCACCACTGCATGCGCCTTATCGGACAGGCGCAGCGCGCGGTCGAATATATGGCGCACCGGGTCGACAGCCGGGTCGCGTTCGGCAAGAAGCTCGCCGACCAGTCAAGCATTAGGCAGGATATCGCCCTGTCATTCTGCGAGATTGAGCAGGCGCGCCTGCTCACCCTCAAGGCAGCGGACGCGATGGATCGTTACGGCAACAAGGTCGCCAAGGATTTGATCGCCGCGATCAAGATCGTCGCGCCGACAATGGCGCAGCGGGTCGCGGATCGGGCCATGCAGGCGTTTGGTGCGATGGGTTTTACCAAGGACACGCCGATTGCTGCTGCGTTCCTTGCGGCACGTTTCCTTCGGATGGCCGATGGCCCGGACGAAGCGCACATGTCGCAACTCGGCAAGCTCAAGATTGCGGAATATCTTGCCTTGCCGCGTCGCTGACCGGGCTGAAGAAAAGGAAAGATGCAGAAGATGTCCCTGACGTTCGCAAATGTGGAGGAAGCACGCCGCGATGAGATGGCGCTGGCCGATGAGCGCGTTTCCTATAGCTGGCGAGAGCTTGATCCATTGCTCAACCGTGCGGCCAATGCGCTTGCGGGCGCGGTGGATGACACACGCCGCGTCGCCGTGTTCGCACCCAATAGTGCGGAAACCGCTGTTGCCTATGTTGCCGGGCTGGAGGCGTGTGTTTCGACCGTTCCGGTCAACTTCCACCTGACGCAGGGTGAGGTTGCCTACATCCTTGCGGACTCGCGCGCATCAGTATTGCTCGTTGGTCCTGAAACTGCCGAAGCGGGCTTGGCGGCTGCCGCCGAAGTCGACTTGAAGTGCGTTATCGGCTGGCGCTGTCCCGCGCTGCCCGGGCTCGTCGCTTGGGAGGATTGGATCGGGGCAGCATCCGCCGCCGAACCACCGGGCGATGTCAAGCCGATGCCGCATCTGCACTATACGTCGGGCACCACGGGCAAGCCCAAGGCGACCGACACGCCGCCGCAATATTTCCCGGAAGCATCGAGTGTGAAAGAACTGGCGGCGATCCTCAAGCCGCGTGCGACACCATCCCCGGGCATTGCTGTGGGGCCGCTTTATCACACCGGTCCGCTGGGCATGACGCGCAACATTTTTGCCGGTTCGGCGCTCGTTACAGTCGCACATTTCGATGCCGAAGATGTGCTGGCGAAGATCAAGCGATATGGCATTCGTGCATCGATCATGGTGCCGACGCATTTCCAGCGGCTGCTCGCGTTACCTGCGGAGGTACGAACCAAATATGACGTGTCGAGCATGGAGCGGCTGGCGCATACCGGCGCTGCCTGCCCGCGGGATGTCAAGAAGGCAATGATCGACTGGTTCGGACCGGTATTGTCGGAAGCCTATGGCGGCACGGAAGCCGGATCGACGACCTTTATCACGTCGCCGGAATGGCTGGAGCGACCGGGATCGGTCGGCCGCGCATTGCCGCCCTTTACGACGATGATTATCGGCGCTGATGGGCAGGAGCTTGGCGCGAACGAGGAAGGCCATATCTATTTTCGCGACAGCTCCGGGCGCGGCATCATTTATAATGGCGACCCCGAAAAGACCGCAGCGGCGCACATTGCGCCGGGCGTCTTTACACTGGGTGAGGTCGGCTATGTCGACGATGCGGGGTATTTGTTCATCACCGACCGTGTTTCCGACATGATTGTCAGCGGCGGCGTCAATATCTATCCGGCTGAAGCCGAACAGGTGTTGATCCGTCATCCTGGCGTTGCCGATGTTGCGGTGCTTGCTGCGCCCAACAAGGAAATGGGCGAGGAGGTCAAGGCCCTGATAGTGCCGGAAGATCCTGCAAACCCGCCAAGTGCGGAGGAGCTTAACCATTTTTGTCGTCAAGCTCTTGCCGGTTTCAAATGTCCGCGCTCCTATGATTTCGTCAATGATATTGGCCGCACGGCAATGGGTAAAGTCAACAAAAAGGCACTGCGGCAGCGCTATTGGCCCTCCGACCGGACGATCGGGGGATGAAAATGTCCCGGTTCAGCCTGAAGTTCGGCGGGGTCCTCGCGCTCGGAGTGCTGGCGCTTGCCGGATGCGTGCTGAAAAAGCACGGTCCGGACGGCGCCGACTGGCCGGATTATGACGGGCCGACAACCACTCATTTCAGTCCACTTGACCAGATCAATGACCACAATGTGAGCCGACTTGGCCTCGCATGGCATGTTGATCTCGATGTTGGCGGCAGCAGCCTGACCGCGCCGATCGCGGTAGACGGCGTTGTCTATCTGGCCGCAGGGGCAAGTCATATCCATGCCATAGATGCTGTCACAGGCAAGCCGCTGTGGCGCTATGATCCGCAGGCGCGTGAGGCGGCCGGACATAAAATGCGCGCCGCATGGGGCAGCCGCGGGATTGCCTATGCCAATGGACGTATTTTTACCGGAACCCTCGACGGGCGATTGATTGCGCTCGATGCGAAAACGGGCAAGCCGCTATGGAGTTCGCGGACCGTGGGCAAGGATGACGCCCGCTACATCACCGGTGCGCCGTGGGTTTACAAAGACAAGGTGGTGATCGGCCACGGCGGTGCCGATTTTGGCCCCGTGCGCGGTTATGTCACCGCGTTTGATCAGGCAACGGGGAAGCAGGCCTGGCGTTTTTATACCGTGCCGGGCGATCCCGCGAAGGGGTTTGAAAACAAGGCGATTGCGATGGCCGCCAAGACATGGAAGGGTCAGTGGTGGCGCTATGGCGGCGGCGCGACCGTGTGGAACGCGATGGCCTATGACCCGGAGACCAACCTGCTTTTCATAGGCACCGGCAACGGCGCTCCCTGGAACCAGAAAATCCGTAGTCCCGGCGGCGGTGATAACCTTTTCGTCTGCTCCATCGTCGCGCTCAATGCCGATACTGGCGAGTATGTCTGGCATTATCAGACGAACCCCGGCGAGACATGGGACTTCAATTCCGACATGGATATAGAGCTGGCCGATCTCACCGTCGAGGGCAAGCCGCGCAAGGTGTTGCTCCATGCACCCAAGAACGGCTTTTTCTATGTTATCGACCGGCAAACCGGCAAGCTAATCTCGGCGCGCAACACGGTGCCCGTGACCTGGGCGAAGGGCATCGACATAAAGAGCGAACGGCCCATCGAAAATCCGCAGGCGCGTTTCCCCGGCGGCAGGCCTGCCATTGTCTACCCTTCACCCTATGGCGCGCATAATATCGAGGCAATGTCGTTCAACCCCGGCACCGGGCTTGTCTATATTCCGGTGATGGATCAGGGGTGGGTCTATACCGATGTCCAGCCGCTTGCCGGATGGAAGTTCACCGATGGCCAGCGGATTAGCACTGGCATCGGCGCGCCCCCCGCAGATATGAAACCGCGGGAGTCCGCCTCGGCATTGCTGGCGTGGAATCCCGTGACCCAGAAGCAGGCATGGCGTGTTCCAATGGAAGGAATGCGGGGAAGCGGCGGCACCGCGAGCACCGCCGGCAATCTGCTGATCCACGGGCGCGCGACAGGACAGTTCGATATTCGCGCAGCCGATAGCGGGCGCATACTCTGGTCGTTCGATGCAGGAACAGCGGTGATGGCGCAGCCCATTACCTATCGTGCTGGTGGGCGGCAATATATCACGGTCGTCGCTGGCGCGCGTTTTCCGACGGCGCAAGGTTTCGGGCGGGAAACGAGCTACCGCGAGCAGGTTTGGCGGGTGCTGACATTTGCGCTGGATGGCAAGGATACTCTGCCGCCTGCCCCGGTTCCAGACCGTACATTCCCGGAGGATGAGGGCTTTGTCATCGACGCCGGAAAGGCAAAGGCGGGCGCTTCAGTCTATGCAGAGCGCTGCGCGATTTGCCACGGTAGTACTGGGCTGTCTGGCGGGGCTGCACCGGACCTGTTGCGCTCGTCCGTGCCGCTCAATGGGCAGGCGATGCAATCGGTGTTGCATGACGGCGCGCTGGTATCTCGCGGTATGCCGCGCTTTGAGGAACTGACCAGCGCAGAAATGGATGGGTTGGCACTGTATATCCGTCAGCGCGCTCACGAAGTCCGTTCGGCACGGCCGGGCAGCAAAAAGCTGGATCGAGGTAAAGATGCAGGTCAATGACGTTACCACCTATGAGGTGGACGGCCAGATTGCGATCATCGCGGTCGATTCTCCCCCCGTAAACGCCTTCTCGGCGGCGGTGCGACAAGGTATCGCTGCGGCGATTGAGCAGGCGGAGCAGGATCATGCTGTTGGCGCCATCGTGCTCATTTGTGGCGGGCGGACGTTCTTCGCGGGTGCGGACATCACCGAACTGGGCAAGGCGCAGGTGGAACCGAGCCTTCGCAACATGCAGGTGATGATCGAAAACGCGAAAAAGCCGGTCGTTGCCGCGATCCACGGCACAGCACTCGGCGGCGGTCTCGAAACCGCTCTGGTGTGCCATTACCGCATTGCTGTTCCTTCTGCGCGCCTCGGTTTGCCCGAAGTCAATCTGGGCCTGCTGCCGGGCGCAGGCGGGACACAGCGCCTGCCCCGCATCGTTG
Source organism: Sphingomonadaceae bacterium (assembly GCA_020847445.1). Taxonomy (GTDB): domain Bacteria; phylum Pseudomonadota; class Alphaproteobacteria; order Sphingomonadales; family Sphingomonadaceae; genus Sphingorhabdus_B. The sequence goes on from JADLBY010000048.1 coordinate 12,982, forward strand.
GTGTAGAAAAGGCGCTGGAGCTCGTGACGAGCGGATCGCAGGTGTCGGCCAAGGCCGCGCTTGCCTTTGGCCTACTTGATGCGCTGGTGGATGAAGGGGCGTTGCGCGCCGGGGCCATTGGCTATGCGCGGGAGGTTCTGGAGCAGAGACGTCCGCTCATCAAGGTGCGCGACAAGACGGACAAGCTTGATGAAGCGCGTGCGAACCCTGGCATATTTGATGCCTTTCGCAAGGCGAATGCCCGCAAGTTTCGTGGCTTTCTTGCGCCTGAAGCCTGTATCCGCTGCATTGAGGCGGCGGTGAACCTGCCATTTGACGAAGGCATGGCATTCGAGCGCGCTCGGTTCAACGAGCTTCTGGCGGACAGCCAGTCGGCAGCTCAGCGCCATGTCTTTTTTGCAGAGCGTCAGGCTGCCAAGATCGACGACATCGGTGCGGACATACCGGTGCTACCCATTGTGTGCAGGGCGGTGACAAAACCAGCCACTGGAACGCCGGCGATTTGCTGAGCGTGGCGGCGTAAAAGCCAGCCAGTGGTTAGGCTGCTTCTTTTGGGGGGCGGTCGGGGATGTATGCTGTGGAGA
>JADLBY010000049.1 GCA_020847445.1 Sphingomonadaceae bacterium
AAATCAATACGCCCTGACGGAGGTCAAAAACCCCACCTGCGCGGATCATTTCAGTGATTGATATTTATCAATTATGCGCATATCGTGGGCTATATCCCAATCATAAGGTCATCGCGTGCGCGCTGCGGAAAAACCCGAAATTGCTGCCTTGCCGCTGTTTGCGGCGATGGATCCCGAACAGCGTGACCGCATTTTCGGCAATGCCTTTCTGCAGGTGTTCCCACCCGCGCTGAAGCTGTTCGAAACCGGCCAGCGGGCGGACTTTCTGCACATTTTGGTCGATGGTCTGGTCGAACTATATACCAGCAATGGCGACCGCACGACGACGATGGCCATCCTGCGACCGGTGCGCAGTTTCATTCTGGCCGCCGCCTATACCGACCAGCCTTAGCTGATGTCGGCGCGAACGCTTTCGGCTTCGCGCATATTGATGATTCCCTCGGGCCTGATCCGCGACGCGATCGACAATGACCGCGCACTGATGCAGGGCGCGATGACCGAGCTTTCCTCTGGCTTTCGCTATTTCGTCCGCGCGCTGACCGACATGAAGCTGCGCCAGTCGGTCGAGCGGCTGGGCAATTACCTGCTGATCGAAAGCGACGAGCGTGGCGGTGCGTTCCAGTTCGACATTCCGATTGAAAAGCGCACCCTGGCCTCGCTGCTGGGCATGACGCCCGAAAATCTCTCGCGCGCGTTCAGCGCGCTCGCCGCACATGGCGTCAATGTCGATGGTTCGGTCGTGCAGATTGTCGACCGCGACCGGTTGGCCGCCTTTGCCAAGCCCGATGCCTTTCCGACCAATGATCTGGCGGAAACCTGAATTGAGCGCGCCGCCCAAAACGATCCTCGTTGCGGATGCCGAAGAACAGCAAGCCATCCGCAGCGCCGTGCGAAAGGCCGATGTTGGCTTGCTGGGGCCACGCCATCGCATCGCCACGCTCGATCATGTCGATGGCCTTATCGAACTGCTTTCGGACCCCGCCGTGTCCGAACCGATTTACGACCTTCCCCGTCCCTTCACACCCGAAGTGATCGCGCAATGGATCCGCGAAGCCCGAACCAGACAGGAAAAGGGCGAGGCCGTTCTGTGCGTGATGCTCGACGACGATGACGTTATTTCGGGCTATTCCTATTTCACGATCTGGCCGGAGCGATCGGCTGCGGAAATTGCGGGCGCACACCGGGCCGATACCCAGAGCCGCGGCGCAGGGAAGATCGCTGCCGCCCGCAGTTTCGGCTGGATGTTCGAACATCTGGGGGTCCGGCTGATCGGATTGACGGCGGCAACAGACAATGTGCGTTCGGCGAAGGTGATCGAAGCGGCGGGCTTTGTGCCGATGGGAGAAAGATCGAGCGCCCGCCCCGACGGTTCGCTACGCCAATCACATTATTGGGAAATGACCCGGGACCAGTGGCTGGCGCTGCACGGCGGCGAAAGCGACTGAATCAGCCGCCTGCACCTTTGCCATAGGTCGCCATGTCGAAATAGTCGCGCCATATCCTGATCTTGCCATTTTCGATTTCAAACACCCCGCAACAGGGCAGGTCGACACTGCGTTCACCCAGCCTTGTGCGATCCACCCGTTCGGCGAACACGACATTGCCCCGGCTGGCGATATTCAGAATTTCCCAGTCGGTGGCGGTCCAGTCCTTCAAAAAGGCGGCGATGAACGGGCGCAGCTTGTCTTTCCCGCTGACCGGCATGATCGGCATATTGTAATAGGTGCCGTCCTCGGTGAAATAGCCGAGCAGTTCCTCTACATCGAGCCGCGACCAGGCAGCGATGAAATCGCGCACCAGCCTTTCGTTGTCCACTTCGGCCATGGTCGAACCCTCCTGTCCAATGCGGCAGGATTATTCAGAATTTCGCGTCGATGGCAAACCAGAATTTGCTGGTATCGGTGGCGAAGCTGTCCGCATTGTAGCGGCTGAACTTGACCGTCGCCGACAATTGCCTGGCGACTGGCACCCCGAGCATCAGGCCCCATTCGCTGCCATAGGCGATCCCGCCGCGGGTCGAATCATAATCATGATATTGCGCGCGCAGATTCGCGCCCTTGACCGATCCGATCGCAGGAAGCTTGACCGCTACATCGGCATAGAGATCGCGCAGGCCATTGGCAGGTGTGGTCAGGAATTTGTCCGCCCAGCCATTGAAGGCGTGGAGCGTTGCGAGCGGGGTTTGCAGCGCCGCGACGCCATTGCCTTCAAGCCGTTCGAGACCGAGCTTTGCCGTCACCGCGCCAAATCCAATACCCGGTTCGACCAGCAGATAGTCGAGCGAGAAGTTGCGCGGGTTCAGCCCCAGATCGCGCTGGTTCGCATATTCGGCGGCATAAAGCAGCTTGGTCTTTGCACCCAGTTTCTGCTCGCCTGCCAGCCGAACGCCGATCGTTTTGGACGAGGACAGCGGCGCATTGGGGATATCGAGGAAGTAGCCATAAGCGGTGACCGTCCCGACCGGTTTGACGTCCGCGCCAAAGCGTAGCAGATGAATGTCATTGTCGCGCCAGATGCCCTGGGGCGAATCCGGACCGAACACCCGGTTGACCCGCCATGCATAGGCATAATCCAGCGTCACACCCTTTACCGGTTTGGCAGAGATCCGTGCTGCGTCGAGCGTCTGGTCGTTCTGACGCCACCCGACCGAACCTATCCAGCGCTGGTTGTCAAAATTGATTGCCTGTCGCCCGGCTGTCGCCTCGACTTCCTTGACCGGCCTGAATTTGATCCACGCCTGGTTGAGCAGCACGTCGGAGGGATCGGCAACCACCGGAAAGGCGGTCAGTCCATTGACGGTATCATTATAGTGACGCGGGCCGATTCGGGCGATTGCCTCTCCCTCGACCAACGCGCTCAGGCCATTCCATTCGCCGGTTTTCAACCCCGCGCGCAAACGCAGGGTCGAAGCGGTCGCATCTTCGGGCAGGCCCGCCTGATCGACCAGTTCCAGCCGATAACGAATATCGGCATAAGGCGTGACCGGATCGGGCTTTGCGGTTTCGGCAAGGACGGGCTGAGCGGACAGGCATGCGGTCGTCAGCACCAGGGCGGACAGGAGAGGATGTGTTTTCATGGGCCCGCCTTTAGGCGCACCGCATCAGCATTGATTTGACATTGGTCAAAGCTATTGACGATTATCAATCGCAAGGGGTCGGTCGGAAAATGCCATGGATGATTTCATAATTGCCCGGATAGTGCATGTGGTTGCGGTGCTGATGTGGATCGGCGGCGTTGCCTTTGTGACCACGGTCGTCCTGCCCGCCATCCGCCGCGACGCCGAGGTGCAGGACCGGCTGGCCGCCTTTCACCGGATCGAGAACGGCTTTGCCTGGCAGGCGCGGATCTGGGTGCTGCTCGCCGGACTGAGCGGCCTGTGGATGGTCTGGCGCGCAGACATGTGGAGCCGCTTTTTCGACGCGCAATTCTGGTGGATGTGGGCGATGCTGCTCGTGTGGCTGGCCTTTGCCACGATGCTGTTCGTGCTCGAACCGTTCTTCCTGCACCGGCGCATGGCCGCCTCCCCACAACCACAGAAGGATTTCAGAAAGATGGAGGCCATGCACCGCGTGCTGCTCGCGGCATCGCTTCTCGCCACGATCGGCGCTGTCGGCGGGAGCCATGGGCTATGGTGAAACCTGCACTGCTCCTTGCCGCCCCGCATCGCCTTCCCTTTCTGGTTGGCGCGGTGCAGATGGTGGCGCTGATGGGCTGGTGGCTGATGATCCTGTCGGGCCTGCATTTTGACACTGCGGCGCCGGGGGGCGGCATCATTCCACCGACATTGCTGCACGCGCCGCTGTTGCTCTATATGTTCGTCCCGCCGCTGTTTTTCGGGTTTCTGCTGACCGTGTTCCCGCGCTGGATGGGTTATCCTGATCTCGACAAGGCCAGCTATGCACCGGTCGGCATCGGCTATGCGGCGGCGGCATTGGTCAGTTGGGCCGGACTGGCGCTGGGCAACGACATGGTTCTGACAGCCGCCTTTCTGCTCGCGCTATTATCCAGCCTTTGGGGCAGTGGCGCGTTGCTGATGGTGGCACTGCGCGAACGGCGCGACGGCAAAGGCCCGACTTGGCATGGCTGGTCGATATTGGCGGCGATGGCGTTCGGCCTTGCCGGACAGGCGGCGTTGCTGGTCTTTCTCGCCAATCCGGCCGATGCCGACGCGCTGTCGATCGCCAACCGGATTGGCCTATGGGCATTCCTGATCCCGGTCTTTCTGACGGTCTGCCACCGCATGGTGCCCTTCTTCGCCGCCAATGTGGTGCAGGGCTATGTGCGCTGGCGTCCGGACTGGTTGCTTGTCGCCTTCTGGGGCGGGACATTGCTGCTGCTCGCCGGAACGCTTGGCGACTATCCCATAGTTGCGGCGCTGGGGGCCGTGGCGCTTGCCGCGCTCACCGCGCTGATGGCGGTCAGATGGTGGCCGCGCGGCGCGGCACCGGCCCTGCTGTGGGTTCTCATCTTGGGCTTTGCATGGGCGCCTGTCGGCTATGCGCTCGCTGCCCTATCGCATCTGGGCGTGCCACTTGGACGGGCACCCGAACATGCGCTCACCATCGGCTTTGCGGGTAGCCTGATTGTTGCCATGGTGACACGGGTGACGCAGGGCCATTCGGGACGACCGCTTGAACTTCCGGCGGTCGGCAAATTCGCCTTTGCCGGAATCCAGGCCGCTGCCCTCGCCCGCACCATCGCGGCGATCCGCGACGAGAGCGGACCCTGGCTGGTCACCTCTGCAGCCCTGTTCCTGATCGCGCTCGCGCCATGGGTTGTGCGCAATGCAGCAATCTACCTTTCGCCGCGCAAGGATGGTAAAGCCGGATGATCCCCTCGATGACGCCTGACGATGCCCTCGCCTTGCTGAAGGAGGGCAATCGCCGCTTTCTCGACGATGCGCCGCTGGCTGTACATGGTGACCGGATGAGCCGTCTGCGCATGGCCGCATCGCAACGCCCGATCGCAGCCTATCTGAGTTGTTCGGATTCGCGCGTTGCGCCGGAACTTCTGTTCGGTCGCGGGCTTGGCGAATTTTTCATCGTGCGCAATGCCGGCAACAGCCTGTGTTCGACCGCACTTGGCAGCCTTGAATTCGCGGTCACCGCGCTCGGCGTGCCGCTGATTGTCGTGATGGGACATGAAAATTGCGGTGCGGTGCGCGCTGCGGTTTCCGTGGTGAAGGAGCATTTTGGCTATACCGCCAACATCAGCAAGGTGCTCCAGCCGCTCTATCCGGCGATTATGGAGGTTGGCGAGGATGGCGGACATGATCTGGTCAATTCGGCTGCACGCCACAATGTCCGCCGCGTTGTCAGGGAGCTTCAGGAGGAAGCCTCCCCTGCGCTGCGTCGTCCGCAGGAACTGGGTATATTGAAGGTCGCGGGCGCATTTTACGAACTGGCGAGCGGCGACGTGGAGTGGTTTGACTAGGCTTCGTCGTCTGCCATGTCGACGTAACCGCGAACGGCTCCACCGGCTCGCCGACTTGTCGACGAACCGGTGCAAGCGGCCATACAGTGCCTAGAGCGGCGATCCGCCCAGCTTGTAGGTAATCTGCAGGAACCCGCTGCGGCCGATGCTGTCGAACCAACTGGCATTGTAATAGGGATAGCCCGACCAGGTCGGATCCTTTGGCGGCATGGTATCGAACAGGTTCCTGATCGTCAGCGACGCCTGCAGATGATCGGTGAAATCATATTGCAGCGTCGTGTTGAACAGATAGGTCGCCTTGATGAAGGCATCCTCGTCATAATTGGGCAATTTGCCGAGCCGTGTGCCCGACAGCGTCCATTTGAGCGCATCGAGCTGCCAGTTGAAGCTGGCCGACGATTTGTCGCGCGGGATGTAATAGCCGCTGTCCACATCCAGCTTCTCGATCACCGGGTCGCCCGGATATTGGCGGAAACTGTGGTTGAACACATGGCTATGGCTGATCGACAGCCCGAAGGTGCCGAACGAGGTCGGCACGCTGCCGCGGAAGGCGATATCCAGACCGTTGGTCTTTTCCCGTGCGATATTGATCGGGTTGACCCGGATCGACGAGATTTGCCCGGCCAGTCCGCCGCTGGCAAAGCGGTTGACGCGGGAGATCGCATCGATGCAGGTCGGCGATGTCACATCGACCGGGGCACCGTTCGCCGTCGTGCCGATCCGGCAGTCGGCCTCATCCTCGGCAATCTGGTCGATGCTCAGATCGTCGACCTGATTGTCGAGCGTCACCTGGAAATAATCGACCGACAACTGGAAACGCGGCGACGGCGAAAAGACGAAACCGGCGGTGAAGGTCTTGCCGGTTTCGGCCTTCAGATCGCGGTTGCCGGTACGGTTGACGACAACGCCGCTGCCCGAATAGCTGCAATCGCCGATATCCTCATCGGGTTCTTCGGTGCGGCACAGATAATAATCGTCGACGCCGCTCGATACATTGCCGGGGCCGGTGAACACATAATGGAGATCGGGCGCGCGGAAGGCGGTGCCATAGGCGGCGCGCAGCAGGATCGCGTCGTTCGGGCGCACTTCGAGCCCGCCATTATAGGTGAACTTGCTGACGTTGCGCCCGGCAAATCCGAACGTGTCAAACCGGCCCGCGCCGGTCACGGTCAGAAAATCGAGCAGCGGCACGCGCAGTTCGCCGCCGATCGCGGCATGACTGCGCTTGCCCGCGCCGTCGCTGTCCTTCCAGCTGAAATAATAATCGGTCAGCGCCAGCGGATCGGGGTTCAGGTCATAACCCTGCTTGCCATATTCGGCGACCGCCGCGAAGCCGACCGGGCCTGCGGGCAGTTCGAACAGCTCGCCATTGGTCAGCGTCGCCTGCAGATTGCTGGTCCAGCTTTCGGGATGATAGACGGTGTCCGCCGAAATGCTGTCATATTGCTGCGGGGTCAGCGCGGTATAGAGCCGCGCCGGATTGGCGTTGAAAATCGGATAGCCGCTGTCGGGATCGACGCCCAGTTGCGGGCCGAGATAATAGGCGATTGCCTTGCTGTTGACGATTTGCGGCCAGCGCACGACCGATTCGTAGCGGCTGTAATTGAACGACAGTTCATAATCCCAGCTGGTGCCCAGGGTGCCGCGCACGCCGGGGGTGATGCTGAAGGTGGTCTGCTTGCTGCGCTGCATTTCGAGCCCGCCGGTTTCCTCCGGCGAAAATTGGCGCGACCAGTCGTCGATGGTGTCATCGAAGGCGTTGTAGAAGCTGTTGTCCGAACTGCTCGACGAGCTTTCGAACGCCCAGCTTGTGACGTCATACATCAGCTTGACCTTGCTGATCCCCAGCTGGAAATCCGCAAAGAGTTTCGCCTTGTCGGACAATTCATACGACATGGTGCCAAAGCTGTTGAAGCCCTTGCGGCCCGAAACGATCGTGCCATAGGCAATCGATTCCTTGCTGCCGCAATAAAAACCGGGGCCATAATCATCCAGCACCGGATCATAGTCACCATAGCGCGGGCGCGAGGTGTAGATGGTGGTGCCGCCGTTCAGGCTGGCCAGGCTGGCGCAGGTTGCCGCACCGGGATCGATATAGGTATCGTTGTCGATGCTGTAGCGCAGAAAGGTCCGCCGCGCGATGGTGTTGACCGGATTGTCGTCGGTGCTGTCCTGGATCGACCGGTCAAATGCCCAAAGCGGCTTTTGTTCCAGAAACTCGATCCCGCCCGCAATGTTGAACCGGTCGGACGACCAGCCGCCCGTGGCGGTAAAGCGATGCGACGCGCCGCCGCCCCGATCGGTCATGCCATAGCGATAGTCGAGCGTTACCCCGTCGAGTTTCTCCTTCATCTTGAAGTTGACGACGCCGGCGATGGCGTCCGAGCCATAGATGGCCGAACCCGCGCCGCTCAATATCTCCACCTTTTCAATCAGGCTGACCGGGATGTTCGAAATGTCGGTAAAGTTGCTGCGCCCGATATAGGGCAAGGGAAAATCGGCGATGCGGCGTCCGTTGATCAGCACCAAAGTATGGTTGGGGCCAAGCCCGCGCAGGTCGACCTGTTGTGCGCCGGGGGTGAAATCGGCGCTGCTGCCCGATTGCGGGCTCTGCGTTTCGCCGCTGTTTTGCGTCATCGCCGCCAGCAATTCGGGAACGCTGGTATAGCCGTTGGCACGAATGGTATCGGCATCGATCGTGGTGACCGGCGACGGTCCCTGATCGCGGATAGTCGGAATGCGTGAACCGGTGACGACAATCTCTTCACCACCTTCGCCTTCATCAGCATCCTGCGCAAAAGCCGGAGCAGCCAGCGACGAGAGGCAGGTGCCAAGTATAAGGGCAGCCCGGATGGAGCGCTTTCCGAAAGTCGACATATCGGTCCTTTCACCGTTGGGAAACGAATCGCACGGTCGTCGATGATCGCGACCTGCCCCATTTGAATCAGAATATGCCGATTATTTCAATCATTATGCACAATCGTGAATACATATTGTCATTTGGCGTGTTCATTATGTAACATCCGACCATTGGATAGCCGGAAGGGATGCGCGATATGGACCGATTGCTGAAGCGAATGCTGTTTTGCCTGGTGGCGATATTCGGCCTGTCTGCCGTCCCTGCCGGTGCCGAAAGCGCCAAGCCCAAACGGGTCGAGCATTATGTCTATGGCAAGACCGGCAGCGCAACGCCCGGTCCGGTGTCGGGCGGGCTGTTGCTGATGGGCGGTGGTGACCGCAATATCGACGCGATGAAGTGGTTCTTCGGCAAAGCGGGCAACGGCCATATCGTTGTGCTGAGCGCTTCCTATGGGAAGGAAATCGGCGAGGAGTTTTTCGACGATATCGGCGGCATCCAGTCGACCGAAATCTTCGTGATGCACGACCGGTCGCAATCGACCGACAAAAAGATTCTGGAACAGCTTCGCAAGGCCGA
>JADLBY010000050.1 GCA_020847445.1 Sphingomonadaceae bacterium
GGCGGGATGGTGATCATCAGCATGATGAGAAGAACGAGCATGACGTCGATCAACGGCGTCGTGTTCATTTCCATCATCGGCTGGCCATCATCCTTGCCACCACTCATTGCCATGATTTTTGCTCCTTAACAGGTTCGGCTTATTTGGCCGAATCGAGCGGCGGGAAAGGCGACGAAATGAAGCCGACACGGGCGAAACCCGCCATCTGCATCGAATAAATCGCACCACCGATGCAGCGGTAGGGTGTGTTCACGTCACCGCGGATATGGGCTTCCGGAAGCATGTCCGGCGTGATCGCGCCTGCCTTGGCAGCAGCCTCACCACCCAGCGCTTCGAACTCGCGCTTCAGATGCTTGGCTGCGCGGTCGACCAGTTCGGTCGAATCCACCGGCGTCACATTCCAGTAGATGCGGCATTCGCCACCCGGATTGGCACCCTGATAGGCGTCCGAACCCGGCTCGTTGCCGCTGGCATCGGTCGTAGTCACCGACAGCAGCACATTTTCACGCTTGGCCTTGGTCGGTTCGAACTGAACCACCGGCAGCTCCATCTTGACCGTCTGGATGGCCACAGGAATTGCGATCAGGAAGACGATCAGAAGCACCAGCATAACGTCCACAAGCGGCGTCGTATTGATGTCTGACATTGGCGTGTCTTCGCCGCCGCCTCCACTACTAATTGCCATTTGCTATTCCTCTCTGACTGCTTGCACCCCGGCCCTGGGGCAAGGTGCGGTCAAACGGGGGAAAGGGGCCGCGCAATGCCGCGGCCCGAACCCGTTCTTACTTCTTGACAGCAGCGGCCGGAGCAGCAGCGGGCTTTGCAGCAGGTGCAGCAGCAACCGCCGGCTTCACCTTGCCACCCGAAGTGATGTAGCCAAGGACGTTGTTCGAGAAGGTCGACAGCTCACGGGCGATCGTCTTGTTGCGCGACTGCAGCCAGTTATAGGCAAGCACCGCAGGAACCGCGACGAACAGACCGATGGCGGTCATGATCAGCGCTTCACCAACCGGACCGGCGATCTTGCCGATGTCGGCCTGGCCGGCGATGCCGATCTTGATGAGTGCCGAATAGATACCGATAACCGTACCGAGCAGACCGACAAACGGTGCGGTCGCACCCACGGTCGCCAGGAAGGGCAGACCACCGGAAAGCTTGTTGTTGATCGAATCTTCCGAACGGCTCATCGCGTTGTGCAGCCAGTCATGGGCTTCAACGGGATCGGTCAGCAGGCCGTGCTGCTTCTGGGCCGAAATGCCGTCGTCGACGAGCTGGCGGAACGCGCTGTTCTTGTCGAGCTTGGCAGCACCTTCGTCAAGCGTGGCTGCACGCCAGAAACCGGCACGAACCTGTTTCGCCTGATTGAGCACCTTCTGCTGTTCGATCAGCTTGGTGAACATGATGTAGAACGAGAAGACCGACATGATCACCATGACGCTGAAGATCGCCCAGCTGATGGGGCCGCCTTCGTTGAGCGCGGGGATGAGGCCGAACTTTTGTGCAGCAGCGGCTTCGCCACCAGCAGCAGTAAGAATTGCAATCGACATTGGTACTTCCTCTCAAATTCAAAAATCTAAGGTACAAATTGCCCGGCGACAGTACTCCCCCGACGCCGGGTCAGAAATTACTTCGGAATCTCCCAGCGAACCGCGTTCGCCCAGGTTCCTGTTGTCGGGTTTCCGTTCGCATCCAGTGCAGGTTCGAAACGGGCACGCCGCGTGATGTTCTTGCACGTCGCGTCATCAAGATCCGCATGGCCCGAGGACGACGTGATCGAGCAAGACTGGACGCGACCATCAGGCCCGACGGTGACGCTGAAGCGCGTCGTACCCTGGCGTTCCTGCTGCAAAGCGCGCGACGGATAGTCGTTCACATTTGCCCAGTTGCTGGTGTTGCCCCGCGGAATCGGCTTGGGACGCTTGGCCACGGCGGGCGGCGGCGGCGGCGGCGCAGCGGGCGCTGGCGGCGCGGCTGTCGGAACGATCGGCGCGGCCGGCGGCGGTGTATCCACAGTGCGGACCGTCGGCGGCGGCGTGATCGTCGTCACCAGCGGCGGCGGCGAGACGACAGGCGGCTCGATCTGCTTTTCCGGCTCTGGCGGCGGCTCTTCCTCTTCGGGTGGTTCTTCTTCCTTCACGTCGACGACGTTCAGCTTTGCCTTGACCTGCTGCACCGCCTCATAAGCAAGGCCGGTAACCAGTGCGTAGCCAAGGAAAGCGTGAAGGAGCGCGACGATGATGATCGAGACCAGGCGGCCCGAACTCATTCCATCTTGATCAGCATATGCCATGCGGAAACGACTCTCCTACTTTCCCCAAAAGGCACTGACCGCCCGGCAAGCGTTAGTCACAACTAAAAGCCACCCAACTGGTCAGCACTATTGAAATCTTTTTTAATCGGCTGATTCCGGCCTCGTCTTAGCGACGCCCAAAAGCGCAGGCAACACGGATTCTGCGATTCATGAGCAATTCATCGGCCTTGCCCCAACCAAATCGGGTGAATAGGAATGCAACCGCTTCATATGCGCCATCAATTTGCGAAGGAATCCCAAGGTGAAGAGGCGATTTACCATCATGGCCGCGCTGGCATGCAGCCAATTGGCACAATTTTCGCCAGCTGCGGCCCAGAATGCCGCCGCTGCGCCGTTCGCCGTGCCCGCGCAAGGTTCGACCTACGCCGATATTGCCGATCTTGTGGTGATATCGCCGGTGATTCTTGACGCGCAGATACGCAAGGTTACGAAACTGCCCGACACGCAGACCATCGGTGTGCCGGCGAACATCCAGCGCGTGCTGGTCGATGCAACGGTAAGCTCGCTGATCCGCGGGAATGAGGGATTTGCGGGCAGCGCGCGCTTCCTTCTCGACATTCCCAGAGATGCCAAAGGCAAGATTCCGAAGCTGCAGAAGCAGCGCTATTTTCTGCTCGGCAGCAAGGTGGCGGGCAGCCCCGGCGTGCTCAAGCTGTCGCGCCCCGATGCGCTGGTCGAATGGAGCGCGGAAAATGACGCGACATTGCGGTCCATCACGCAAGAGGCGGTCCAGATCGAGGCCCCGCAGGCCATTTCCGGCATATCAGGCGCCTTTCACACCCAGGGCACGGTGATCGGTGAGGGTGAAACGCAGATATTCCTGCGCACGGCGGGCGGGCAGCCGATTTCGATTTCGGTGCTCAGCCGCCCCGGCCAGACCCGCCGATGGGCGGCGTCGACCGGCGATGTCATCGACGAATCTGCGATCGCCCCCGCGCGCAACACCCTTCTCTGGTACCGGTTTGCCTGCAGCTTGCCGCGCGCGCTGGACGCGGCGCTAGTGGAGAGTGGCGAGGCGCGCGATATCGCCAACGCGCAGGCCGATTACCGTTTTGTGCTGGATTCGCTCGGCCCCTGCGGGCGTACCCGGCCGATGGCGGGCAAGCGGTAGCGGTTCAGCGCGAAGCGCCGGGCACCCACAATATATCGCCGCCGCGATCCTTGTTGATCAGGCGGCAAAGGACAAACAGATAGTCCGAAAGGCGGTTGAGATAGCCCGTCGCGAGCGGGTTGACGGCTTCGGCTGCCCCTGCAGCGACCAGCGCACGTTCGGCGCGGCGGGTGACGGCGCGTGCCAGATGCATCGCTGCGCCAGCCGGGCTGCCACCGGGAAGGATGAAGCTGGTCAGCGGGCCGAGCTGTTCGTTGGCGCTATCGATCGCCGCTTCAAGCCAGTCGATCTGCGACTGTACGATCCGCAGCGTCATCTCGCCGGGGGTGAAATCCTCCCCCGGTGTCGCGATGTCTGCGCCCAGATCGAACAGGTCGTTCTGGATTCGGCGCAGGCCGACAATCAGGTCCGTGTCGCTTCCGTCGTGCTCCAGCGCCGCGATGGCAATACCCAGCGCGCTGTTTGCCTCGTCAACCTCTCCGATCGCGTGCATGCGCGCATCGGCCTTTGACCGGCGCGACCCGTCGACCAGCCCCGTCGTCCCGGCATCGCCGGTGCGGGTGTAGATCTTGTTGAGCTTGACCATCTGGCAGCGGTTATTTGGTGAAGGCACCGCCGATAACGATGATCGCGACCAGCGCGACCGCCACCGCCTGCCATTTCACGCGCGCGAACATCATCTGGTTCTGCCGCGCCAGCGATCGCGGCACGCCATTTTCGTCGGTGTCGTTCGGATCCATATTGGCGAAGGCGTGCAGCCCGCGAACGACCGCATAGACGACCATGGCCATGACCAGAACCAGCGCAATTATCAGCAAAACGCCCATGGAAAATTCCTTGTTACGGCACCACGGTCCGATAGCCGCGCTGCGTCGCTGGGCATTTAGGGGCTAGTTATCGAGATTCCAAGCGGAAGCTTGCCCGCGCGCAACGCAGCCACAAATGCCGGGCCGTCCGCCCCCTGCCCGCGCAATTCGCCCAGCGGCTGCGACAGGCGCGATTTGGCAAGCTTGTCACCCTTTGCATCGAGCAGCAGCGGATGGTGCCAATAGACCGGCTCGGGCAGATCGAGCAGCGTCTGAAGCAGCCGGTGGATCGCGGTATAGGCGAACAGATCGACGCCGCGCACGACATGGCTGATCCCGTCCGCCGCATCGTCGAGCGTCGCCGCCAGATGATAGCTGGCAGGCGCATCCTTGCGCCACAGCACGACATCGCCGAACTGCACGGGGTCGGCCTGCTGTGGTCCGGCGACCAGATCGGTCCAGTGCAGCGGCCCGGCGCGCCCGACCGCCGCCTCCATATCGAGCCGCCAGCAAAAGTCGCCCTGCCCGTCGCGCCTGCCGCGACAGGTGCCCGGATAGACCGGCCCGTCGGGGCCATGGCGCACCGGCTTGTGCTTCAACGCTGCGGCGATCTCGCTGCGGGTGCACCAGCAGCGATAGACCAGCCCCATGGCCTTCAGCCGCTCGAGCGCCCCGGCATAGCTGGCGATCCGGTGCGACTGGAAAACCACGGCGCCGTCATGCTCCAGCCCGAGCCACTCCATATCGGCGATGATCGCCGCGACATGCTCCGGCCGGCTGCGCGTGCCGTCAATATCCTCGATCCGCAGCAGGAATTTCCCGCCAAAGGCACGGGCAAAATCATGCGCGCACATCGCCGAGAATGCATGGCCAAGATGCAGCCGCCCATTGGGGCTGGGGGCAAAGCGCGTCGCCGCCACCTGTTGTGGCGCAAAGTCAATTCCGGCTATTTTACCCACAGAAATACCATATATGGTGGTCGATGCCCCCTTGACGTCAATTTATGCCGCCATAGTCTGGCAACTGTCAAAATGCTGTAACGTCCTTGGGAGAGGGAAGAAACAGTGTTAAATTGCGTGACATAGGGAGAGGTCGAAGGCATGCATCACGCCGGATCATTCCAGGCCGCCGGGCGGGCACGACATCCCGATAACTGCCCCGCGCTCGTGCTCAACGCCGATTACACCCCGCTCAGTTACTATCCGCTGAGCCTCTGGCCGTGGCAGACCGCAATCAAGGCCGTGTTCCTCGAAAAGGTCGACATCGTTTCCAGCTATGAACAGCATGTGCATAGCCCCAGCCTCGACATGCAGATCCCCTCGGTGATCGCGCTCCGGCAATATGTCCGCCCCAGCGAACATCCCGCCTTTACCCGTTTCAACCTGTTTCTGCGCGACAAGTTCGAATGCCAATATTGCGGCTGCACCGACAATCTGACCTTTGACCATATCGTCCCGCGCCGCCTGGGCGGGCGGACAAGCTGGGAAAATGTGACCACCGCCTGCCTGCCATGCAACCTCAAGAAAGGCGGGCGCACCCCGGCACAGGCGCATATGCAGCTGCGCATGGCGGCGATCCGCCCGACAAGCTGGCAGTTGCAGGACAGGGGCCGTGGGTTCCCGCCCAACTACCTCCACGAAAGCTGGCGTGACTGGCTTTATTGGGACATCGAACTGGAAAGCTGAACCTTGCCCGTCGGGACACTGGCGGCAGAGCCCAGCCTCAGCGATCCTTCTGCACGCGCAGCGCAGGCACGGCGGCGGCTGCATCCTCGGGGGTAATTCCGGGCGGCGGGGCAACCGACAGGCGGGCTTCGCCGCGCATCACCCGCGCCGCGCGCTGGATGGCATCGCGCACCCGCGGATAGACCCCGCACCGACAGATGTTGGTGATGGCCGCATCGATATCGGCGTCGGTCGGATTGGCATTTTTCCTGAGCAGGGTCGACGCGGCCATGATCATGCCCGGCGTGCAGAAACCGCACTGCACCGCCCCTGCCGCAACAAAGGCCTGCTGCAACGGGTGGCTGCGGTCGACCGACAGTTTCTCGATCGTGGTCACAAACCGCCCCTCGGCCTCGGCCAGCGTCACCAGGCACGAACGCAGCGCTTCACCGTCGATATCGACGATGCACGCGCCGCAATCGCCCTGCCCGCAGCCGAATTTGGTGCCCGTCAGGTTGGAGGCATCGCGCAGCGCCCAAAGCAGCGGCGTTTCCGGATCCATGCGATATTCGACCGGGCGGTCGTTGACGGTCAGCTTGGTCATCAAATGCGGTCGCTAAACCAGCTTTGCCAACAGGTCCAGCGGGATTAGGGATTGGCCCGGCCGTCGGGAAAACAGGGCGCAACCCGCAGGAAAACGGCATTTCCACTTGTCATCCGGGGGCTGCGGGTATAAAGGGCCACTCGGTTCGCCGCCTTCGTTGCGCGGCGATTTTCGTTTTTGGCAGTCTTTCTGCGGGTTTTCGGCCCGCTAACCGATTCGATTGCGCAAAGAGTTCGGAGTGTGGATTTTTTATGCAGATTATCGTTCGCGAAAATAATGTGGACCAGGCGCTGCGGGCCCTGAAGAAGAAATTGCAGCGCGAAGGCGTCTACCGCGAAATGAAAATGCGTCGGCACTATGAAAAGCCGTCGGAAAAGCGCGCCCGTGAAAAGGCCGCCGCTATCCGTCGCGCGCGCAAGATGGAACGCAAGGCTGCCGAACGCGACGGCAACCGGTAAAAACACCCGCCATCAGGCAAAAAACAGGGCGTCCGTTTCGGGCGCTCTTTTTTTATCCGCGCAACCGGCTATGAGGGCCGCGATGATTTGATCGGGGTGCCCCCCGAATGACACAAGGAAACAGCCATGTCCGTCACCACCGTTCCCATCCAGCCCATCAAAAAGGGTTCGATACCCAAATTCTGGGCAGGAATTGCCGTGGTCGTGCTGGCAGGGGCCGGCCTCGCCTGGTGGGGAACCAGCGATATCCGCAAGGAATATCAGACCGGCGAACAGTTTCTTTCCGCCAATGCGGATGAGGAAGGCGTGACCGTCACCAAGTCCGGGCTGCAAATCCAGACGATCCGCGGCGGCGAAGGCAAACCGCCCAGCGACAATGATGTGGCGATGATTTCGATCACCGGCACCTTGCGCGACGGCACCATATTCCAGGAACCGGCGTCTGGCCCCTTCCCTGTTTCGGGCGGCATTCCCGGATTCACCGAAGCGCTGAAACTGATGCAGAAGGGCGGCAAGTACAAGATCTGGATCCCGAGCGCACTCGGCTATGGCGATCAGGACATTCCCAACGAAAAGACCGGCGGAACCCTGATTCCGGCTGGCAGCGTGCTGATTTTCGACGTGGAATTGCAGGATTATCTGCCGCGCGACCAGTTTGAGGCGGCGATGCGGCAGCAACAGGAGCAGATGCAAAAGGCCGCAGGCGCGGCCGGTGCCGGAGCCCCGCCGCCGCAAAACTGACCCTGTTACCGGTGTAACATCCGGTTAACCGCTTTGCGCTATTACTTTCGGCCTATTGCCCGCGGGCAAGAGGCGAGAGGAAGAGCGATGACGTTCCAGTTCGATCATTTTTCGGCTGCTGTCCGTGCAGGCGGCGAGATTTCGGCAACCGACACGCTGGCGCTGCGCCAATGGGCCTGGGCCGATGGCATGCTGTCGCAACGCGATGCGCAGGCCTTGTTCGAGTTGAACGCGCATGCCCGGTCGAAAGACCCTGAATGGATCGCCTTTTTCACCGAAGCAGTCTGCGATTTCGTGATCGATGGCAGCGAACCGCGGGGATATGTCAGCGAGAAGGACGCGCTGTGGGTCATCGAGGAGATCGACAAGGACGGGCGCGTCGAAAGCAGCGGCGAGCTTGAACTGCTGGTAAAGCTGTCGGAAAAAGCCGTCGACATTCCCAACGTCCTCAAATTCTATACGCTCGACCAGATCGAGAGGATCATCCTTTCGGGTGAAGGTCCGACGCGCGAAGGGGCCGTGGTTCGCAACACGGTGACCGCCGCAGAGGCGCGATTGCTGCGTCGCCTGATCTTCGCTGCGGGCAGCCATGGCCCGGCAATTGTCAGCCGTGAAGAGGCCGACATGCTGTTCCGCATCAAGGATGCCTGCCTTGAAAGCGACAATGCACCCGAATGGGAAAAGCTGTTCGTACAGGGCGTTGCCAACCATCTGCAGGGTTTTTCCGCCTACACCCCCTTGACCCGCGAGCGCGCCGACCAGCTGGAAAGCTTCATGCGCAGCAGTTCGCCGAGCATCGGTCGCTTCTTCAAGCGCATGGGCGATCTCAACCTTGCCGCAGGCTTGGCCGAAATTTTCCGTTCGCCCGATGCGCCGCGCGATTTCGACGGCGAAGTCGGGGAAGCGGAAGAAATCACCGCCCCGGAAAAGGGATGGCTCGACCATGAAATCGCGCGTCGCGCCGGGATTGACCGCTACGAACGGGCGCTGCTCGATTTCGTTGCCGGTTAAAGCCCGCCGGTCAGCGCCAGGACGACCCCCAGCCCGACCAGCAGCAGCCCCGGCACCTCACCCGGCTTGCGCGCCTCACGCAGGTAGAATCGGCTGAAGCCGAGCGTCAGGATCACTTCGACCTGCCCGACCGCGCGCACAAGCGCGACCGGCGCGGTGGCAAAGCCGGTGAACCAGCAGGCCGAGCCCAATGCGGCCAGCAATCCGACTTGCCCCGAAGTGCGCCATGTGGCGAAAACTCGCGGCAGCTGCTCGCGTTCACGCCATGCCACATAGCTGCCCTGCATCAGTGTCTGCCCGGCCTGCACCACCACCAGCGCCACCAGCGCCGCCAGCATTTTATCCGCGCTTGCCAGTTCGAGCGAGGCTGCCTTGACGAAGATCGAGGTCATGGTGAAGCCCAGCCCCGCGCCCAATCCGCACAAGGCAGCGGGCTGGACCATGTCGGACAGGCGCAGTCTTTGCCCGCCCGCCGCGACGATCATCACCCCGGCAACGCCAACGGCAATGCCGCCAAGCGTCAGCCAGCTCAGCGTCTCCCCCAGCAACAGGAAGGCAAGCAGCGCGCCCTGTATCGCCTCGGTCTTGGCAAAGGCGGTGCCCGCGACATAGTTGCGATAGCCGAATGCCAACAGCAACAGGTTGGTTCCGATAATCTGCGCCAAACCGGCGGCAACGCACAGCATCAGGAAATAGGGCGAAATAGGCGGAATCGTCGCCCCCCGCCAGCCAAGATAGCCGAGCAGCAGGACGATCCCGACCGGCAAGCCGTAAAGATAGCGCACCAGCCCGGCAGCATTTACCGACAGTTCGGCGCGCACCCGTTGCTGCACCGCAGTCCGCCACGCCTGAAACAGCGCGGCGAGGAAGGTTGCGGGAAGCCAGATCATGGTACCGGACATGACCGAATGTGCGGAAACAGACCCGGCAAACTAGTCGGCCCGCAGCGCCGTTTCTGTGGCGCCGGTGGATATGGCATCGGGTTGCGACAGATCGAACCACAGCATCACGCGCGTGCCAGCAGCTGCGGCAAGCGACCGGCCATCGGCCGCCAGCGAAACATGATCGACCGGCAAGCCAAAGCCGGTCAATTCCGCCAGTGGCGTGCAATTCTCGCTGTTGAACAGCACAACGGCATTGTTCGACGTGCCCACCGCAACCAGCTTGGCGTTGCGGGCAAAATCGGCAGAAATCGCTGTCGTGCCGTAACCGCCGGAACTCGGCAGGCTGCACCTTTCACGATTGGTCGCACCGTCGATCAGCGACCCCATATTGCTGCCATTACCGCGCGAGAAATAGATGTCGGCATTGGCCGCGTACCGATGCGGACCGACGGTTTTATGGGCGAAGGTCGTTGCTGCGGCCGGGCGACCGGCAATAGCACCTGATGGATATTCATATTGCCCAGCAAAGCTGCGTGACTGGACAAGGATGCGGCTGCCATCAGCGCTGAAATCGGCAAAATATCTGGGTTCGTGCCAATCCATAAATCTGCAGCCGTCGTTGCGACGCAAATTGCCAGCCTCCACCCTGTCAAGCCGCTTGCATTCGGATTCGTCGACCAGCGTTTTGACCAGAGCGCCATTGTCCGGATTCCACAACATTATCTTTTCGTCGGACGAGGCGGTCAGCACCAGCCGGTTGTCGGGCGAAAAACGGGCGCTGTTGACGCGCTCGCCATGTCCGGCAAATTCCTGCACCTTCCGGCCGCTGGAGGCGAGCCAGCTGCGCGCGAGCCTGTCCTCTCCTGCGGTCAGCAGATAGCGGCTGTCGGATGAAAAGTGCAGCGAAGTGACAGTGCCGTCATGCGCCTTGATCCGGGTGCGGGTGCGCCAGTTACCCGTATCGACCAGTGAAACCTGGCCGTCGGCTTCGGCCACGGCAAGCAGCTTCATATCGGGTGAGAAGCTGACCGCAGTCACGATGTTGCCGAACGCTGGCAGGGCCATTTGCCGGTTTCCGGCAAGCCATGGCGTTCTGAGTTTTCTGAGCCGCGCGGCCTCGTCGCGTGCGCTGGTCAGCTTGGCGTGCAGGGCGCGGGCCTCATCGACATTGTCGGGCGCGGGATAGAAACTGACATATTGTTCGAGCCTGGCGATGGTCGCATCGCTGGCCGCCGGATCGGCCTTGTCCGCGTCCGCCACGATCGTTGTCCAGTTTTCGCGATAATAAGCACGAACCGAGGCGCGCTCAAATTCGGCGTAGAATTTTGCGGCTTCGTCCAGCCGCCCCTGATCGATCGCAGTCAGAAATGCGGTGCCGTCACCCTGAACCGGACTGCCTTTGGCCAAAGCCGATTCCACCGCGGTGATGCGGTCTACCCATTGGCGAACCGTGTCGGTGAGGCTGGCAATTCCCGCCTCGTTCGAGGCGATCGCTGCCCCCTGCTTCTTGTCATTTTTCTGAATCGACGCGACGATTCTTTTCAATTTCGAGAGTTCGACGCCCGTTTCGCGGGCCAGTTTGTCCAGTTCGCTATCCAGCGACTGGATTTCCCGGCTGACCGCAGGCGAGGCTGCACTTCGATTCCCGGGAAGCGTTTGCGCCGCAAGCGGAGCCACCGCCGAGCCCGCCAGCAACGCGAGCAAACCAATTTTTTTGGGTCCTCCGCGACGCCTTTGCCTTAGGTGCATCGGACAAACTCCTGCATCACATCATTCCGTTTGTCATGATGGACAAGACGTTCCTGAATGCCGTCGGATGAATATGTCAGCTCAACTGTAATCCCCCGTTCGGGCGAGGTGGAACTGGTGACCAGCTTGTTCCCCTGCTCGCTGACAATCGAAGCGGTTGCATTATAGTCATGCATGCCTGGCTGATTTCTGATCGACGTCAATGCGACGGCATTGCTCTGGATTGAAAAACGATACGTCACTTTGCAGCCCGACTCCCCCCATATTCCGGGCAGTTTTTGCCGGATCAGCGAATCCCCGTCGATCAGTCCGGCATTTTGCAGGCCATGCCTGATCATTTGGGTATCGCGACTGGTGCGTTGTGTCGTCTCGTCGATCCGGCTGCTGACCTGTCCGATATCGGTCACGCCCTTCTCGATCGCCCCGACCGAGCTTTCCACGGCTGCGCGCGGTTCGAACAGCGCCAGAACGTCGGTCATCACGCTGAACGCGCCGAAAACACTCAGCAGGATCGCGCCGGCAACCTTTGTTCCGGCCAATTTGCGAAAGGCAAACTTCTTGTTGCCCTGTGTTTCCCAACCGACGGCAATCGAGGCGAGCGCGAAGAGCAGGCCGACAAGGAACAGCCCGGCCTTGAGCGCGGCATTTGTTCCCTTTTCCGCCGCACTGTCCCAGATCAGAAAGCCAAGCATGCCGACAACAAGCAGCGCGCAGGCAAGGAATATCAAGCCAAGCCGGTTCGAACCCTTTCCCGACAATATTGTTGCCGCCTTTCGGATCAGGTCGCCGACATATCTGCTCATCGCCCTAAACACGCCCCTCTTCGCTTCCCCCCGGCATCTGGAACAGATTGCGCTTACCTTGCCTGTCTGCCGAAATCACAACTGTGTAGCAAGCGGGTTTGCGGGCCGGGCCGGAGGCTCGGCCTTGGATCCCTGAGTTTGCGTAGATCGGCGTCTTGCGCCTATCGCGCTCAGGCTTTTTCCAACAACCCTTCCCCGGCAATCTTCTTCTGCCACACCAGCGGGGCGGTGGTGTGCACATTCTCACCGCTTGAATCGACCGCCACCGTCACCGGAAAATCGCTGACTTCAAATTCGTAGATCGCCTCCATCCCCAGATCCTCGAAGCCGACGACCCTGCTGCCCCTGATCGCACGGGCGACCAGATAGGCGGCGCCGCCCACGGCCATCAGATAGGCCGATTTGTGCTTCGCGATTGCCTGCGTTGCGGCGGGGCCGCGCTCCGCCTTGCCGACGCAGCCCAACAGGCCCTGTTCGAGCATCATGTCCATGAACTTGTCCATGCGGGTCGCCGTCGTGGGTCCGGCAGGGCCGACGATTTCCTCACCCACCGGATCGACCGGGCCGACATAATAGATCATCCGGCCCTTGAAGCTGACGGGCAGTTCCTCACCCTTCGCCAGCATGTCGGCGATGCGTTTGTGCGCGGCGTCGCGGCCGGTGAGCATCTTGCCATTCAAAAGCAACCGGTCGCCCGCCTTCCAGCCCTGCACATCCGCAGCAGTCAGCCTGTCGAGGTCGACGCGCTTCGCCGCGCTGTCGGGTGCCCATTCAACCTTGGGCCATTCGTCAAGCTTTGGCGCTTCAAGGAAGACCGGGCCGTCGCCGTTCAAGGTGAAATGCGCATGGCGGGTCGCGGCGCAATTGGGGATCATCGCGACGGGTTTGGAGGCGGCATGGGTCGGATAATCCATGATCTTGACGTCGAGGATCGTCGCGAGGCCGCCCAAGCCCTGCGCGCCGATGCCGAGCGCGTTGACCTTGTCGAATATCTCGATGCGCAGCCGCTCAATGTCGTTCTGCGGCCCGCGCGCCTTCAGTTGCGCCATATCGATCGCGCCCATCAGGCTTTCCTTCGCCAGCACCATCGCCTTTTCCGCAGTGCCGCCGATGCCGATCCCCAGCATCCCCGGCGGGCACCAGCCCGCGCCCATTTGCGGCACCATTTTGAGCACCCAGTCGACGATATTGTCCGACGGGTTCATCATCTTGAACTTGGTCTTGTTTTCGCTGCCGCCGCCCTTGGCCGCAACGTCGAAGTGCACCCTGTCGCCCGGCGCCATCTCCAGATGTACAACCGAGGGCGTGTTGTCGCGGGTGTTGACGCGGGTGAAGGCGGGGTCGGCCAGGATCGAGGCGCGCAGCTTGTTTTCGGGATGCAGATAGGCGCGGCGCACGCCCTCATCGATCACTTCCTGCAACGACCGGTGGCTGTCGAGCACGCATTGCTGCCCCCATTTGACGATCACGGTGACGATGCCGGTATCCTGGCAGATCGGGCGGTGTCCCTCGGCACACATGCGGCTGTTGGTCAGGATCTGCGCAATCGCATCCTTTGCCGCCGGTCCCTGCTCCTTGTCATAGGCCGCCCCCAGCGCGCGGATATAATCCATCGGATGAAAGTAGCTGATATATTGCAGCGCATCGGCAACCGATTCAATTATATCGCCTTCGGCGATGGGGATGATGGCATTTTCGCGGATGGTGACGGTCATGGAACAGGCCCTGTTAGTGGGCGATTGACTGCCTTTACGCACACAGACCGGATGTTCAAGACCCCTCGGGATTGAGCAGGAAAACGACATAGCCCCGAAAGGCCGGATTGCGCGACAGGCCGGGCGGTTCGTGCCATTCGCCATGCTGGACGAGGCCGATTCTGAAAGGCAGCCTCACCCGGTCAAGCTGGCGCAGATAGGCCTGATAGCCCGCGATTGTGCGTCGCCCCTGATAGGTTTGCAGCACAACCTCGTCGACCGTTCCCGCAAGCGCATTCAATGCCGGGCTGTCGCCACCGCTGCTCCAGTCGAGCAGGCCGGTGACCGACAGCCCGGTATCCGCAGGCAGTTGGCCCCGCAATTGACTGAGGAAGCTGGCATAGCCGGGAAGCCCGCGCGTCGCGGCATCGAAATCGATCTGGATACCCGCGACGCGGTTGCCATTGCCCTGCCAGCTTTCGAGGTCGCGAAGGATGCGCGGAATCACACGCGCATCCCAATCCAGCGTTTCGACGCGATAGACGATCCAGACCCGCGCATGCGCCACCCGGGGCACGGCGGGGCGCAGGTCGACATAACGCCCCTCCGGCGCGCCCTTTATTTCTGCCGCCAGGATGTAGATGGTCTTCGCGCGATCAAGCGCCGGCTGCGGCTCCACCCCCGCCCACAGCCAGAAGGCGTCATAGTCACGGGCATCGACCCTGTCCGGCTGGGCACCTCCGCACGAGGTGAGGACGAGAAATGGCAAAATCAACGCCAATATTTTCGTCATGCCAGTGAAAGCGGGCATCTCAACCCTCACAGGAGGACGGCCTGAGACCCCAGCTTGCGATGGGGCGACGGTTAAGTTTAGCTGCATTATGTTTTGTTCGGTCCAATCACCAATAGACGTTCAACTTCTTTGACCAGGGCGAAGTCGGGAATTCGCGTTTCAGCTGCTGGAACCATGCCTTGCGTTGCGCTTCGGATTGCTCGCTGTCGTCACATCCGTTGAGCCCGCTCGGTGCATAACAACGGATCGCCCGGTGCAGCGCATAGGCCCGGTTTTCGGCACCCGCCGCCGGATTGGCGATGACCGCCTTATAGGCATCAAGCCGCGAGAAACGCTTGCCGGGAAATGGCGAAGGGTTTCCGCCCAGTTCATCGCTGTCGCGCGGCGTATCCAGATATTCGGTCACGCCATAGAAATAGGGGTCCATGCCGTGCAGGCGGATGAATTCGCCAAGGCACAAAAGCCCGCGGGGTTCCCGGGGATTGGCAGCCAGCATCGCTGCGGTCGTGCGTATGGCCGGACAGGCAAAGTCGCGCGCGCCCGGCCAGTTGAATACGGCGACTTCGGAATAGCGCGGGGTTGTATAATCATCCGCCGCAATGCGTTTCGCACCGGCAGGAACCAGCGCGCTGTCCTTCACAAAACCCGCATAGTCGCCACGCGTCAGTTCCTTGTAGAGCAACGCATATAGCGCAATCGCGCCTTCATCGGTGGCGGCGGATCTGTCGGACGCGCGCGCGCGCAGCAGCGCCGGACCGGCCGAATAGCGCAGCAGGATTTCGCGCACGTCACCGTCCTTGACGGGGGAACCCGCCGCAAAGACCAGATCGAGCGCCTTAGACCTTTCCAGATGCAGAGCCAGCCCCAGTTCCGCCGTGCCCTTCTGGAACGGTAACCGTCCGGCATTGAGTGCCGCAATCAGCGCCGCCCGCGCGCCCGGATCACCCACACCGTCCAGCGCCACCGCGCGCAGCAGCTGACGGCTGAAACCCAGATAGCCACCGCCCGTCGTACCGGCGGGGATCAGTTTCAGCACATCGGCGGGCTTTTTTTCGACATAATAGGCATGGGCAGCGAGCAGATAATTGAACAGGTCGTCCTTGCCCTTGAAGTGCGGGCGCAACGCCTCGATCGACGCGCGGCTGATCGGCGGGCTGGAGGCATCGGCGGAAGGATCGTCATAATAGCGCATCTCGCGCAGTGCGATGACCGCAAGCAGTTCCGGATCGCTGGTGTCGTCAGGCCCCAATTCTCCAAACAGCTTTATGTCCATTTCCTGCACCAGATCGGCAAGCGAGATATTGCGCCGACCGGCGTCCTTCTCGGCGAACTGGGCGATATATTCGCCCAGCAATTTCTGCCGGTCCTGCCCCAGCCAATAGACGCGGCGCAGCAATCCCCGCGCCGACGCGGCATATGCGCCGCCGGGCCAGTTTTTGAGATAGGTGCGCAGGCCGTTGTCGGCCGCGGCGAGCAGCGCCCGGTCGCCGCCGTCCTTGTTGAGATCGCCATATTCGCCAAAGGCGCTTTCGGTCGCCTGGTTCAGCGCGGCGCGGGCGATCATGTAGGTCGCAGCCCCATCGAGCCACGCATCGCCAGTCTTGCCGATCCCCGAAAAGGCCGCCCGAGCGCCCGCCATGTCGCCATCGTAAAAGGCCGCAGCCCCGATCAGATAGGCGGCAAAGGCCCTGGCCGCCTTCGATGTCACATTCTGCACCGCCGCCTCGGCAACCGCGCGCGCGGCTTCATTGCCCGAACATTGCGGCTTCATCGCGCTTCTCGCCGCCGCCAGTGTCGCCCGTTCGGCACCGCTCAGCCCCTTTGCAGTGCCGACCGCCGCGATGAATGCCGCCGATCCAGCCTCGTTCGACATGCAGCGCGTTCCCCATGGGAAGTCACCGTCACTGTCTTCATCCTTGCGGCCGGGCCCCAGCTTTCCTGCGAAATAGGGGAAGTTGAACGGCTCAGCCTCGCTGCGCCGCCGCTCATCATAATAGCTGTCATAATCGGGAACGTTCGAAACCCCCACCGCGCCATGCCGGTCGTAGAGCAGCATCAGCAGGTTGACCCGCGTGTCGTTGCCGGGGCTGAGCAGTGCCGTGCCGCTGCAGCCATTCAGGTCTGTCTGCCGGATTTTCCATTCGGGATAGCATGTGGAGTCTGCGCTCGCCTGCGCGGGCGCAAAGGCAAATGGGGCAGCGAAAGCGAGTGCGGCAAATGCCAGCGAACGAAGCTTCATGGTCGGGACTCCTTCATCCCGACTTTTGAGTCAGACCCGGCGCTTCGTCAACTGCCCGAATGGGCTAACGCGTTGATTTCGGCCTTGCCCTTCAGTCCGCCTTGGGACCGCGCAGCCGGATCAGCCCTTCCTGCGCGCAGGTCGCGACCAGGCGCCCGTCGCGGGTATAGACCGAACCACGGTTGAAGCCGCGCCCGCGCCCCGTCCAAGGGCTGTCGCAGCTATAGAGCAGCCAGTCGTCGACGCGGAAATCGCCATGCAACCAGACAGCATGATCCAGGCTGGCGCTCATCATGCCCGGCGTCATCCAGGTCACGCCATGCGCCAGCGTGCAGGTGCCGAGCAGCCAGCTATCGCTCTGATAGGCCAGCATCGCGCGGTGCACGGCAGGATCATCGACAGTCCGGTCGCGCAGGCGGAACCAGATGTCCTGCCTTGCGGGCTGGCGCTTGTCCCCGCCCAGCCAGTCGCGCGCATCGACAGGGCGGCTTTCAAAAGCGCGTTCACGAACGAAATTGTCACGGAATTTTTCGGGCACCTGATCGGCGAACATCGCGCGCAGCTGCGCCTCGTCCTTCAGTTCCTCGGGCGGCGGCACATCGGGCATCGGCTCCTGATGGTGCAGCCCGTCTTCCAGTTTCTGAAACGATGCCGCAAGGTTCAGGATCGGCCGGTCCTTCTGCAGCGCGATCACCCGCCTCGTCGAAAAACTGCCGCCGTCGAAATCGCGCTCTACGCGGAAGGTGATTTCATAATCCTCATCACCCGCGCGCATGAAATAGGCGTGCAGCGAATGGGCGATCCGTTCCGATCCCACTGTGTCCTGCGCGGCGGCCAGCGCCTGCGCGATCACCTGCCCGCCGAACACGCGGCCCACACCGCCCGGCCTGCGCATGCCGAGATACCAGCCATCGCCCATGCGGTTGACCGACAGCAGTTGCTCAAGCTCGGTGACGAGCGGGTTTTTTGGCGTTTCGTTTCCAGACATGGTGGCCCGTTAGCAGCCGTCGGCCCATAAATGCAATCAGGGCTTGCGCGACGACGGGTCGGAGGTTGGGGGGACAGTCCGGCCGCTATCGTCCGGCGTCCGTTGCTGCCGCACCCTTGCCTTCGAATCGTCGACCTCCTTTTGCAGCTTTGGCGCAAAATCCTGACCTACCTTTGCCTGCACTTGTAGCGAACCTTCATCGGGAAACTGTTTCTGTTTTGCCTCAGCGGCCGCCGGCATCTGATCGATCAGTGCGCCGACATTTGTTTTGCAAAGCTCATCCATGCATCTCGGCAGCCAGACCGCCTTGTAGATCAGCACCCAGCCCGCACCGGCCTTTTTCGTTGTCTCCTTATTTGCCTTGCGGTCTTTTGATTCCTGGATCAGCGTCGCTGCACTTGCCTCTGCGTTGTCCAGCGAAGGCTTGACCGCAGCTATCGAGGTGGGCTTGGGCGCGTTCGCCGGAGTGGCGTCATATGTCTGCTTCGCCTCCAGCTCTGCATTGAGCCGTACGAGCTTGATCCCGGTCTTGCATTTCTTGTCCAGGCATTGTGGCAGCCATTTAGAATCGAACGCCGCACTCCATGCTGCCAGCTCTTTGTGGAAGGGCGTATTCTCGCCGGCTTTCGCACCCGTCGTCTCGATCGCGCCGGTAGGCGAATAGAGATAGTTTCGCGAACAGACGGTTTCTTCATGGCAGGCAAAGTCGACGCCATCGGGCGGAAGCTTCACCGACAGCTGCGGGAACCAGACCGGCCAATCCCAATTGTGCGACCAGACCGACACGTCGATGAAGATGCGTCCGACCAATCCCGGCGTTATGAGAAATCCCAGATTATAGACCGGGTCGCGAATCGTGAAACTGCTTGTCTGATCATTGGCTTCGACCCCCAGATTGACCGTCTGGCCGGTTGCATTAATCGGCGTATCCGTTCCCAGCACATTGTCGCGAAGGGTAAAGCCCAGGCCGTCCGATTGCAGGTTTGCCTTGACCGCAGGAAACACCTTCGCACCGGCAACACCGAAATTGGCGCGCCCCGCGATCAGGTCGATATCGGAAAAAGTCTTGATCAGCGGCGGCATACTCTGCCCCGGCGCTGGCGGCGTGAATTGGCCATTGGCATAATCGCCCTCAAGGCCCTTGGTGAAATCCTCACCGACTTTGGCATCGACGTTCGAACTGCCGTAAAACGGTATTTTGTAGCCAAAGCCAGCATGCGCGCCGAATTGGGCGACGATTTCCTTGCCCTCGAAAAGCTTGTCAGCAGGTAGCCCCGTCGCAGCGTAATCCTGCGCGCTGCCATTGAACGGTGCGTAGTTGACGGTGACCGTCGCGCTCGTTTTGCCACCATTGTCGGTATGTTTGTAGGTGCCGTCGAGCTTGATCGGGAAACGCAGGCCGAATCCATAGTTGAAACCGGCGAAAACCTCCGCATAATAGGTCTTCTTGCATCCCGCGATGCACCATTTAATCGATTTTTCAACCCGTTGCCGCCATTCATAGTTACGGCCCAGCGTAAAGCCGGTCAGGAAAATCGTTGTTTGCAGCTGCTTCTTGTTGCTCTTGATTACCGGCAGTTTCGTTTTGCTGTTGTCGCGCCGGTTGCGTGCAGTGTCGAGCTTGTCAGCGGCAGGGATGAACATCACCTCCTCGATGGCCACTTCGCCCGAATTGACCATTTCGGTTTTGAGCGATTCATCGTCGAGACCCTGCAACCTTGCGACCTCGGCGGCACCCAATTGTGCAACCAGTTCGGCCTTATGCGCAGGGTTGGCAAAGCGCGCGCGCAGGTCGGCAATATCGATGTCGATCGCAGCGCCTGTTTCCGCCGCATGCTTGCTGGCAGCAGCTATGGCGTTCGCGCGCTCGGTCGGATCGGCGACATAGTGCGGATCGTTGGGATTGGCGAAGGCTTCGGCACGTTTCGCTGGATCGAGCCGCGTCGCACATGCCACCCCGCGTGACGCCAGTTGGGCTCGCTTGCTGGCGCTAATGCACACGCCCGGCTTGATCTCATATGCCAGCAGGCTGCGTACGACCAAGCCCTGCCCGACTTCATAAATCTGCGTGTCGTCCGTGCGTACGCTCGCCAGTTGAGGCGCGGCGCGCAACATGTCTGCGACGTTGAACAAAGCGCGCGGATTGGAAAGTACGGGCTTGAAGTCGACATTGGTTGCCTGCAGCTTGACGACCGGATTGGATCGCAACGAAGGCAGCGCGATTTGCCGCTTCACTTTCAACGATTGGATAATATTGGCGCTTGGCCCCGGGCGGATAACAACAGCATTGCCGGGCGCCTTGGTCGCAACGTCTTTGGGCGGAACGATTTGGCGCGGGGCGACTGAGCCGCTCTGGGCAACTGCCCCTGGTGCCACTTGAGTCAACAGCGCGGACAATAGAGTGATTCGTGTAAAGACCGGTCGCATCGGCTTCCCCCTCCCGTGCGCGGAACCGGAAGACTAACGCAGTTCCGCCATGTCAACAAGCACACCGATTTATCCCCACCGATTTTTTATCGTGGATAAAAATTTTACGCCACTCGTCGCAAAATCCCTTGCGCGCTAATCAAGTCCTAGGAAGTCCGTGCGTCGCTGCGCTGCACCCGAAACCGGGTGCGACGAATGGAATCAGACAAGCGACGAATCGAGTCCCTAATTAACCATTTACCCTCTTGCGTCTGAAAATGGTTGGGGCACTATAGATAGCGGTTGGCCATAGGGGGCATACCTACAATTTGTGTTTCATCCTGCAGGAGCATTTCTGCAGCGGGGCTTTTTTGCCCTGAAAAAATTGCGGATGAGGCGCGAATTTATACCCTTTGGGCCGCGCAAAATGCTAAGGGAGGCGTTTGCTTCCCGAGTCGAACAAGAGGCGAACAAGCTTCTTGGGTCTTGGTAGCCGGAGCTGGCAATCGAACGGGGTGAGGGCCAGCACCAAATGGGGGAGCAATGAGTCACATGGATTTCAGAGACACTGGCCGGGAGGCCGGAGAAGGCAATATGGCGGACATGCTCGAAGCAGAAAAGACAGAGACCGAAACCCCGCAGGCAAAGAAGGTAAAGCCCGAAAAGGAAGTGGTTGAGGCGAACGCCAAGGCCAGCACCGATTCGAAGTCGGTCGCCGCGCGCCGGTTCAACGTCGTCACCGATGCCAGCCGTGATGACCGGCTGACCGAATTCGGCAAGGAAACGCTCCGCGACCGCTATCTGCTGCCCGGCGAAAGCTATCAGGATCTGTTCGCGCGCGTGGCTGACGCCTTTGCCGATGATCAGGATCATGCCCAGCGGCTCTATGATTATATCTCCAAACTGTGGTTCATGCCCGCAACCCCCGTGCTGTCGAACGGCGGCACCGGTCGCGGCCTGCCGATCAGCTGCTACCTCAACAGCGTTGACGACAGCCTGGAAGGCATCGTCAACACCTGGAACGAGAATGTCTGGCTGGCCAGCCGTGGCGGCGGCATCGGCACCTATTGGGGCAGCGTGCGCGGCATCGGCGAGCCGGTGGGCCTCAACGGCAAGACCAGCGGCATCATTCCGTTCGTCCGCGTGATGGACAGCCTCACCCTTGCCATTTCGCAAGGCTCGCTGCGCCGTGGTTCGGCTGCCTGCTATCTCGACATCAACCATCCCGAGATCGAGGAATTCCTCGAAATCCGCAAGCCTTCGGGCGATTTCAACCGCAAGGCGCTCAATCTGCACCATGGCGTGCTGCTGTCCGACGAATTCATGGAAGCGGTGCGCGAAGGGGCCGAGTTCGAACTGAAGTCGCCCAAGGACGGCAGCGTGCGCGGCAAGGTCGATGCGCGTTCGCTCTTCCAGAAGCTGGTCGAAACCCGCCTCGCCACTGGTGAACCCTATATCATCTTCAGCGACACCGTGAACAACGCGATGCCCAAGCATCACCGCGAACTCGGCCTGAAGGTTTCGACGTCGAACCTGTGCGCCGAAATCACCTTGCCCACCGGTCGCGACCATCTGGGCGAGGATCGCACCGCAGTCTGCTGCCTGTCCTCGCTGAACCTCGAAACCTGGGACGAGTGGAACGGCGACAAGATGTTTGTCGAGGATGTGATGCGCATGCTCGACAATGTGTTGCAGGATTTCATCGACCGCGCGCCCGACGAAATGGCCCGCGCGCGCTACAGCGCGGCACGCGAACGCTCAGTCGGGCTCGGTGTGATGGGCTTCCACAGCTTCCTGCAATCGCGCGGCCTCGGCTTTGAAAGCGCGATGGCAAAATCGTGGAACATGAAGATCTTCAAGCATATCCGCGCGCAGGCCGACCAGGCATCGATGGTGCTCGCCACCGAACGCGGCGCCTGCCCCGATGCCGAGGAACGCGGCGTGATGGAGCGCTTTTCGTGCAAGATGGCGATCGCGCCGACCGCATCGATTTCGATCATCTGCGGCGGCACCAGCGCGTGCATCGAGCCGATCCCGGCGAATATCTATACGCACAAGACGCTGTCGGGCAGCTTCATCGTCAAAAATCCCTATCTCGAAAAGCTGCTCGCCGAAAAGGCGAAGGATTCGACCAACATCTGGAACAGCATCCTCGAAAAGGGCGGTTCGGTGCAGCATCTCGATTTCCTCTCGCCGGAGGAAAAGGACACGTTCAAGACCAGCTTCGAAATCGACCAGCGCTGGCTGCTCGAACTCGCGGGCGACCGCGCGCCCTATATCGATCAGGCGCAATCGTTGAACCTGTTCATCCCGGCGGACGTCGAGAAATGGGACCTGCTCATGCTCCACTTCCGCGCATGGGAGCTGGGCATCAAGTCGCTTTACTATCTGCGCTCCAAATCGATCCAGCGCGCCGGTTTTGCCGGTGGCGTGGAGGCCGACAACACCGCCGATGCGCCGAAGATCGAGCTGGCTGCGGGGCAGACGGACTATGAGGAATGTCTGGCGTGCCAGTGAGGTGAAACCCGTCGCCCTGGCAAAGGCCTGGGCCCATCACGCGCCTCGGTTTAAACCATAAGGCGAGATAGGCACCAGCCTCCGCTGGTGCGGCGAAGAGTGATAGAAGGCAAGGAAACGTAAAATGTCGCTGTTAGAAGCCCGCAAGACCTACAAGCCCTTCGAATATCCCTGGGCCTATGATTTCTGGAAGCGCCAGCAGCAGATCCACTGGCTGCCCGAAGAGGTGCCGCTGGGCGAGGATTGCCGCGATTGGGCGCAGAAGATCAGCGAGCATGAGCGCAATCTTTTGACGCAAATCTTCCGTTTCTTCACCCAGGCCGATGTCGAGGTGCAGGATTGCTATCACGATAAATATGGCCGCGTGTTCAAGCCGACCGAAGTCAAGATGATGCTTACCGCCTTTTCGAACATGGAAACGGTGCACATCGCGGCCTATTCGCATCTGCTCGACACGATCGGCATCCCCGAAACCGAATATGCCGCCTTCCTCGATTATCAGGAAATGGCCGACAAGTGCAATTACATGCACCAGTTCGGGGTCGACAGTGATGAGGATATCGCCCGCACGCTCGCCATGTTCGGCGGCTTTACCGAAGGGGTGCAGCTGTTCGCGTCCTTCGCGATGCTGATGAACTTCCCGCGCTTCAACAAGATGAAGGGCATGGGGCAGATCGTTTCGTGGAGCGTGCGCGACGAGAGCCTGCACTGCGAAGGCATCACCCGGCTGTTCCACGCCTTTGTCAAGGAACGCGACTGCCTGACCAAGGCGGTGAAGGAAGACATTATCGATTGCTGCCAGAAGGTCGTGCGGCTTGAGGATAATTTCATCGACCTGGCGTTCGAAATGGGGCCGGTGCCGGGGATGACGGCGAAGGAAATCAAGCGCTATATCCGCTACATCGCCGACTGGCGGCTGGGGCAATTGGGCTTCAACCCGATCTATATGGTCGAAGACCAC
>JADLBY010000051.1 GCA_020847445.1 Sphingomonadaceae bacterium
CACCCGGATACTGGTGCTGACCGAGGGGATTTTCCGCCGTCGTATCCAGGACGATCCGGAACTGGCGAATATCAGCGCGGTGCTGTTCGACGAGGTCCATGAACGCAGCCTCGATAGCGATTTCGGGCTTGCGCTGGCGCTTGATGCCCAGGGCGGCCTGCGGCCCGACCTGCGGCTGGTGGCGATGTCGGCGACGCTCGATGGCGGGCGTTTTTCCCGGCTGATGCATGCGCCGGTGATCGAGAGCGCGGGCAAATCCTGGCCACTCGAACTGCGCCATATCGGGCGGCGGGCCGAGGTGCGGATCGAAGATGAAATGGCCGCTGCCATCCGCCGCGCGCTGGCCGAAGTGCCGGAAGGCGACATATTGGCTTTCTTGCCCGGGGTCGCCGAAATCGAGCGGACAGCCGAACGGCTTGAGGGCGTTGCCGCCGAAATCCACCGCCTCCACGGCAGTCTCGAACCCGCAGAACAGCGCATGGCGATCCGCAAGGGCGCAAGGCGCAAGATCATCCTCGCGACCTCGATTGCCGAAACCAGCCTGACAATCGACGGCGTGCATATCGTCATCGACAGCGGGCTTGCCCGCCGGGCGCGCTATGATCGGGCAGCGGGATCGACGCGGCTGGTCACCGAACGGGCGAGCCAGGCCGCAGTCACGCAAAGGGCGGGGCGGGCGGCAAGACAAGGGCCGGGCGTCGCTTACCGCTTGTGGGAGGAAGCTGCGACCGCAGGGATGCCGCCATTCGACCCGCCCGAAATATTGGAGGCCGATCTGTCGCCCTTGCTGCTCGACTGCGCGCTGTGGGGCGTCAGCGATCCGGCGACGCTGCACTGGCTCGATCCGCCCGCAAAGGCGGCGATCGACGAGGCGCGCCTACGCCTTACCGAACTGGGTGCGATCGATGCGAATGGACGCCCGACCGATCATGGCCGCGCCATCGCGCGCCTGCCGCTACCCCCGCGTCTGGCGCATATGCTGGTGGCCGGGTCTGCCAAAGGGTTTGGCCGGTTGGCGGCGGAGGTTGCCATGCTCTTGTCCGAACGCGGCCTGGGCGGAAACGATACCGATCTCGAGCGGCGGCTCGAACGCTGGCGCGGAGAGCGTGGACAGCGGGCGGAAGCTGCAAGGGGGCTTGCGAGGCGATGGGTTGGTCTTCTCCCTTCCCCTCCCCAGGGGCCGCAGGCGATGCGGAGCATCGAAGGGAGCGGCCCAGGCTGCGCCATTGCGCTCGCATTTCCGGATCGCATCGCCCGTCGCCGCGACGCTTCGGGCGAGAATTGGCTGAGTGTCGGGGGCAGGGGCTATCGACTGGATCCGGCGCATCCGCTTGCCAAAGAGGAATGGCTGGCGGTCGCCGACATTCAGGGAGCTGCATCCGGCGCGCGCATCATCTCCGCAGCGGCGATCAATTTTTCCGAAATTGAGGCACTTTATGGCGGTCGCATCGTCAATGGCGCGCACATCAGTTTCGATCCAGGCAGCGGAGGGGTGCGCACGGAAAGCGGCCGACGGCTGGGGGCGATCATCCTGTCAAAGGGGCAGGACGTACAGGCCGATCCGGATGCAATCGCCGCCGCGCTGCTGCAGGGCGTGCGCGACCACGGCCTAGACCTTCTACCCTGGAGCGAATCGTCGCGGCGGTTGCGCCAACGGGCGCATTGGGCCGGGGTTTCCGGCCTGAATGACGCCGAACTGGAAGCGAAGCTGGACCTGTGGCTCGCGCCTTTGCTTGGTGGCAAGCGACGACTGTCGGACATCGATCCCGGCGCATTGCACAATGCGCTGCTCGGGCTGGTCGGCTGGGAAGCGCAGCAGGCCATCGAAAGGCAGGCCCCGTCGCATTTCACTTCGCCGGCAGGGTCGACGCACCCGATCGACTATTCCGCAGAGGGCGGGCCGACCGTCGAACTGCGCGTGCAGGCGCTGTTTGGCGTGGCCGAACATCCGGTGATCGGCCCGAAGCGCACCCCGCTGGTGCTGTCGCTCACTTCGCCCGCCGGCCGCCCGATCCAGACGACGCGCGACCTGCCCGGTTTCTGGACGGGCAGCTGGGCTGACGTCGCCAAGGAAATGCGCGGACGGTATCCGAAACATAACTGGCCCGATGATCCGGCGGCCGCAGTGGCAAGTTTGAAGACCAAGAAGGCGCAATCGCGCACTTGATCGGCAGGCGCAAATCGGCGAAAGGGCCGTGTCAGAAGAGGTAGTCATGACTCAGGCACGTATCGTCCAGAAATCGAAAAACGCACTGCAATCGGGCCGCTACGGCACGGGGCAATGGGTGCTTGAATATAATCCTGCCGATGCGCAACGCCCGGACCCGCTTATGGGATGGGCTGGTTCTGCCGATACCCGTCGCCAGTTGAACCTGAAATTTCCGACGCTGGAAGCGGCCAGGGCCTATGCCGAAAAGAACGGCATCAGCTATACCGTCATTCCGGCTGCGCCCAGGGTGCTCAAGCTGCAGGCCTACGCCGACAATTTCAGATAATCTGCCCGCCCAGCAGCATCAGCAGGCGGACATCGACGCCTGCGCCTTCCGCGCGCTTGGCATCGAGAAATCCCTGAAGATCGGCGAGTGCGACCCGGTGCACGCTAATATCCTCGCCATCGGTGCCGCCACCTGCGCCGACTTTGGTCAAGGCTGACGCCCGCACCAGCGTGAAACTTTCGCTGACCATGCCGGGGGACGAATAATATTCGCCCAGCGATTCGAGTTTCGCGG
Organism: Sphingomonadaceae bacterium; assembly: GCA_020847445.1. Classification (GTDB taxonomy): domain Bacteria; phylum Pseudomonadota; class Alphaproteobacteria; order Sphingomonadales; family Sphingomonadaceae; genus Sphingorhabdus_B. The sequence continues at coordinate 2,730 of JADLBY010000051.1, forward strand.
CACGATAACCGGTTTCTTCCTCCAGTTCGCGCCCTGCGGCCTCGAGCGTGTCTTCGCCTTCGGTCTCGTCGCCGATCAGCCCGGCGGGCAGTTCGATGCAATTGCGGCCCAGCGGCACGCGATATTGTTCGACCAGAAGGACATGGCCATCCTCGACCGCAAGGATGACCGCCGCCTTGATCCCGCGCGAACGGCTGACATATTCCCAGCGCCCCTTGCGCCTGGCGGTAACGAATTTGCCCTGCCAGACGATTTCCTCGATTTCGCTGCCAGCCATCAGATTTCGATCAACCGATCGGGCAGTTCATTGGGATTTTCGCTGCCCTTGGGGAAATGTTCGGCCAGAACCGCACCCATTTGCCGCACGGCTTCGGCCATGCCTTCGCCGGGGCGACCGTCGCGCACATGATCGATCAGTGCGATCATGGCGTCGCCCCAGACTTCGGGCGAAACCTTTCCGGCAATCGCTTCGTCGGCGACGATTTCGGCGCGGTGTTCGCGCATCGAAAGATAGAGCAGCACGCCGGTCCGCCCGACCGTCTTGCTTTCGGTGCCGACCTTGAACAGGTCAATGGCGCGCGCGCGAACCCGGCGCATCTTGATATGCTTCGGTGTCAGCGCCAGACGCAGCGGCATCCACAGCATCAGCAACCATGTGCCAAGCCATTTGCCGCCCATGAACAGGAATATCAGCCCAAGATATTCGCCCGGGCTCCACGCATGTTCCCAGCCACCAAGCGCACGGTCGACCAGCCCGAGGTAAAAATCGGGCATGAAGGCCACAACCGAGAGGGCGAGAAAGGCGATCATGCTCGCCCAGGCGAGCGCAATATCGGCATAGTCATCCGACAGATCGGTGACGATGGTCACGATTTCGCCGCTGGTGTGGCGTTCCGCCCCGGCGACCGCCGCCGTCACCAACTGGTGGTCGGCTTCGCTGACATGGCTGATTTTTCGGAGTGCCATCGCCTATGCCCTACCATCCACCGGAGGCACCGCCGCCGCCGAAGCTGCCGCCGCCACCGCCAAAACCGCCGCCGCCGAAGCCGCCACCACCACCCCAGCTGGAGCCACGGCCGCCCCAGTCAGAGCTGCCGCCACCCCAGATGATGACCGGGCCGCCCCAATGCCGGTCACGCCCGCGCCGATGCTTTTTGCCGCCGCGCGCGATCGAAATGATGATGGGCAGGATGAAGAACAGGAAAACGAACAGCCAGAAGATGACAAGAAATAGGTCACCACCATCCGCGTTCGACCGGTTCTCGTTCAGGGCGGCCTCTTCTGCAACCCTGGCTGCCTGTTCGGGCGGCAGCGTCAACTGGGTGACGATGCGGTCCACCCCGGCATTGATCCCGCCGTTGAAATCGCCCGATTTGAAAAAGGGCGTGATGTCGTTGCGGATGATGCTCGATGACAGGCCGTCGGTCAGCACGGGTTCAAGGCCATAGCCGACCTCGATCCGCATGCGCCGTTCATTGGGCGCCACGATCAGGATCGCGCCATTGTCCTTTTCGCTTTCGCCCTTGCCATCTTGGCCGATGGCCCAATGGCGACCCAGCCGATAGCCATAATCGGATATGTCATAACCCTGCAGGTCGCTGATCGTTGCGACGACCAGCTGGCGGTTGGATTGGGTTTCCAGCCCCGCCAGCTTGGCCGTCAGCGAAGCTTCCTGTTCGGGTGTCAGCAAATCAGCCTGATCGACCACACGACCGGTCAGCTTCGGAAAATCCTGCGCCGATGCAGGGCTTCCGATAAAGACGCACAGCGTCGGCAGGAAAAGGGCGATTGCCCTGAGCATGTCCTTTGTCCGGTTCAGCGCGGTTACTGCGTAGGTGCCATGTCGAGCTTGGGCGCTACTTCGGCCCCCGGCGTGCTTGCTTCATAAGGCACCATCGGCTTTGCGCCGTGGATCACCTTGGCACCGATGATGTCGGGGAAGGTGCGGATCGTGGTGTTATATTGGCGCACCGCCTCGTTGTAATCGCGCAAGGTGATGCGGATGCGGTTTTCCTGGCCTTCGAGCTGGTCCTGCAATTTCAGAAAGCCCTCCTGGCTTTTCAGCTGCGGATATTGTTCGACCGACACCAGCAGGCGCGACAGGCTGCCCGACAGATTGTTCTGCGCAGTCTGGAAAGCCGCCATCTTTGCCGGATCGTTCAGATCGCCGGGGGTCAGGGTAACCGAGGTTGCCTTGGCGCGCGCCTCGATCACTTCGGTCAGTGTCTTGTTTTCCTGCGCGGCCGCGCCCTTGACCACGGCGGCAAGGTTCGGAATCAGGTTGGCGCGTTCCTGAAATGCTGCCTGCACATCGGCCCATTTGGCCTTCGCATTTTCTTCGGCAGTCGGCACGCTGTTGATCCCGCAACCGGCCACGGAAACGGCGGCAACAGGAACCAGCAGGAACTTGGCAAGATCGGAACGCATCGGGTGAACTCCTTCCCCAAAAGAATGTGTGTTAGCTACATAGGTCAGCAGATACGCGGATTCAATGATTTACTCGACAGCTAACGCAATTCCGGTAGCATGGCCCGTTCCTTGGAACATTTTGGGGAGAGTTGCTATGTTGAGTGAATTCAAGGCGTTCATTGCGCGAGGCAATGTGCTTGATCTCGCGGTGGGCGTGATCATCGGTGCGGCATTCGGAAAGATCGTTTCGTCGTTGACGGATGATCTGATCATGCCGCTTATCTCGCTGGTAACCGGCGGCGGGACGGATTTCTCTGCGAAATATCTTGTCCTGGGTGGTGCCGACAAGGTGCAGGCCGGCATGTCGTTGGCGGCAGCCAAGGCGGCGGGGGCCAATGTATTTGCCTGGGGCAGTTTCATTACCGCCATCATCAATTTCCTGATCCTCGCTTTCGTCATCTTCCTGATCGTGCGTCAGGCAAACAAGGTGATGCCGCCGCCCGCTGCAGGCCCGAGCGAAGTCGATCTGCTTGCTGAAATTCGCGATGAGTTGAAGAAGAAGTAATCGCAGCATAGATTGGCGCAATGAACGCGCCGGAACAGCATAGGGGCCACCACCTCGTCCAGCAGGCAAGCTTGCCGGGGGCGGGCGGTGGCCTTTTTACCGCACTTCGCGGCAAGGCGGCATCGGGTTTCTTCCATGCCGTTCTCGACCGGATCGATGCCGGCCTTGAATATGGCGCCATAGAGGGGCATCTGCCCGATGGTTCGACCCGCAACCTGGGCGGACGGGGCGATGGCCCGACGGCGATTGTCGATGTGCGCAGCTGGAACGCGCTGACACGCCTTGTTCGCGGCGGATCGATCGGCTGGTATGAAGGCTGGACAAAGGGCGAATGGACCAGCCCGGACCTTGTGCCGATATTCGATCTGTTCATGCGCAACAGGGTTGCGCTGGGCAGCATCGGCCGCGCTTCGGGTGTCGCCCATATTGCCGGGCGTATCGCGCATTGGCTGCGCCGCAACACGCGAAAGCATGCGCGCGACAATATCGAGGCGCATTATGATCTGGGCAATGATTTCTACACCGCATGGCTGGACGCGACGATGACCTATTCGAGTGCGGTCTTCGCGACGATGCCGCCTGGCGCGGAGTCGCTCGAATCTGCACAGCGTCGCAAGATTGCCCTCATTCTTGACCGCATGCAGTTGAAGGATGGCGACAGCCTGCTGGAAATCGGCTGCGGCTGGGGCGGGCTGGCCGAGGCGGCGCTGGAACGCGCGGCCATTGCCTATCACGGCATCAGCCTGTCACCGGGACAGACGCGTTATGCCGAGGAGCGGCTGGCGGGGAAGGGCGACTGGAAAATATCCCTCACCGACTATCGCGATGCTGTCGGCCAATATGATGCCGTCGCCAGCGTGGAAATGGTCGAGGCTGTCGGCCAGCAATATTGGCCCGACTATCTGGATTGCATCGCCCGCTGCCTGAAACCCGGCGGACGGGCGGCCTTGCAATATATCCGCATCGAAGACGATATTTTCGAACAATATGCCGACGGTCAGGATTTCATCCAGCGTTTCGTCTTTCCCGGCGGGATGTTGTTGTCGGAAAGTCGCTTTCGCGCGCTTGCCGAGGCGAGGGGGTTAAGATGGGAAGGACAGATCGACTATGGCCTGCATTATGCCGAAACGCTCCGCATGTGGCGCGGACGTTTTGAGGCTGCCGTAGCGGAAGGTCGGCTTCCCGCCGGTTTTGACGAAAAATTCGTTGCGCTTTGGCGCTTTTACCTGATGTATTGCGAGGGAGGGTTCCGCGGCGGCGGAATCAATGTCGCACAGGTTACGCTGGTAAACGGCTGAAGCCGGACTGGAGAGGGACAGCATGAAGAAATGGATTATCGGCCTTTTGGTCGTTGCGGCGGCTGTGCTGGGCATCGGCTGGCTTTCCATGGACAAGGATATGCGCAATCTGGCGGCGAATCTGCCGACAGACCGCAACGTGCTGTTCTGGTCGATCCCGCAGCGCGATGCAGCATTCCGCGCGATGGATCGCCTGCCGGTACTCGCCAAGGCCAACATCATCGAGGCTGGCGAAAATGTGTATCCACTGCCCAGGGGTGCCGAACTCAAACCCGGGGTCGACGTGGACGCCTATATGATGGCGCAGCGTACCGCAGGGCTTGTCATCGTGCACAATGGCAGGATCCGGCTGGAAAAATATGGTCTGGATTTCGACGGTAACGGCAAATGGACCAGCTTTTCGGTCGCAAAGTCGCTGACGTCGACGATGGTCGGCGCGGCGATCAAGGATGGGTATATCAAGAGCCTCGACGACAAGGTGACACAATATAGTCCGGAGATGAAAGGGTCGGCCTATGACGATGTCACCATCGCGCAGCTTCTGACCATGACATCGGGCATCCGGTGGAATGAGGATTATGAGGATCCCAAGTCCGATGTCGCCCGCTTCAACGAACATAAGGCGGAACCCGGCGTCGACGTGACAGTCAGCTATATGCGAACACTGCCGCGTGAAGCGCCGTCTGGAACCAAATGGGTTTACAAGACTGGAGAAACAAACCTTATTGGCGTGCTGGTCAGCAAGGCGACGGGCAAGAAACTATCCGACTATCTATCGGAAAAAATCTGGGCACCGTTCGGCATGGAGCAGGATGGCAGCTGGCTGCTCGGTTCGACCGGCCATGAAATCAGCGGCTGTTGCATCCAGGCGTCGACGCGGGACTATGCGCGCTTCGGGGTGTTCATGCTCGGTGGCGGCATGGTGAACGGCAAGGCTGTTCTGCCCGAAGGCTGGATAGCCTCCGCAACGAACAAGCAGGCCGATATTGGCAGGCCGGGCAAGGGCTATGGCTATCAATGGTGGACATATGATGATGGCAGCTATGCCGCACAGGGCATTTTCGGGCAGGGAATCTTCATCGATCCAAAGCGCAAGCTGGTGATCGCATCGAACGGCAGCTGGCCGCGCGCGACCGACCCTGCGGGCCAGGAAGGCCGGGAGGCTTTCTACAAGGCGGTGCAAAAGGCGATCGACGACGAACTGGCGACATTTCCGGAGGATGTGAGATTAACAACAGGACAGCCTGGATAACGGGAGCATCCTCGGGAATAGGCGAGGGGCTGGCAAGGCAATGGTTGGCGCGGGGCGGACGGTGTGTGCTTTCGGGGCGCAATGTCGCGGCGCTGGAGGCAGTGGCGAGCGACGCACCGGATCGGTGCCTGGTGCTGCCATTTGAGACTACGGACTATGCCGCCATCCCGGGACTGGTCGAAAAGGCAGTCGCCTTTTCCGGCGACGTCGATGTGCTCGTCAACAATGCCGGTATTTCGCAACGCTCGCTCGCCATCGACACCGACCTGTCGGTGTACCGCAAGATTGTCGATGTCGATCTGCTCGCGCCGATTGCGCTGACGCAGGCGCTGCTGCCGCATTTGCTGGCGCGCGGTTCGGGCGGCATTGTGATGATTTCAAGCGTTGCGGGCAAGGTTGGCGTGCCTTTGCGCACCGCCTATTGCGCGGCAAAACATGGGCTGATCGGCTATGCGGATTCGCTGCGCAGCGAGATTGCGGGACAGGGCGTCAGGGTGCTGGTCGTTGCCCCCGGATCGGTGCGCACCAATGTTTCGCGCAATGCCCTGGCGTCCGACGGATCGGTGCGCGGCGTGAGTGACGTGGCTATCGACAATGGCCTCGATCCCGCCGACGTCGCCAGGACGATCTGGGACGCGCTGGATGCGGGAACGCGGGAGATTGTCGTCGCCGACGGCATGGAAGCCACATTCCCCGTGCTGCGCGCGCAGGAGCCGGACAAACTGTTCGACATGGTCGAGACGATGGTCGCGCAGGGCTATGCGCAGAAAATGGCCGCAGAGAATAACTAAACCTAGTCGCGCGCGGCGCGCAACGCTGCCCCTGCTGCGAATGGGGACAGCGCCGTCATCGCCAGACTTGTGGCCGCCAGCAGTTGCAGCGCGTTGGTCGGGCCATCGTCGAGGGTGCCCGCCCCGAAGATCAGGATCGGAATGGCGAGCGGAACAAGCAGCAGTCCACCCAGCGCCGATGCGCCGTTAAGGCCTGCGGTCAGCGCCGCGATGGTGACGCCCAGTCCGGCAAATGCAGGCAGCGCCAAAGCAAGACCGATGACCAGCGTCGCGGCCTTGGCATCAGGCACCCCCGTCAGCGCGATGGCAACCGGAGTGGCGAGCAACAGCGGGATGCCAAAGCCGGCAATATGGCCGCTTATCTTCGCTGCGGCGATCCATTCGTCGGCCCAGCCGCGCAATACCAGCTGGTCTATAACCCCCGCCTGACGATCGGGCAGCACCAGCCTTTCGATCGGTAGCAGGCTGGCGAGCAGCGCTGCGATCCAAAGGACGCTGCCGCCTACACGGGCAAGCAGCGCCTTGTCAGGGCCAGTTACGAAGGGGAACAATGTCGCGACCGCGAGATAGAAGACGATCGGCAGCCAGAGTCCACCGCCGGTCCAGGCCAAGCGCACCTCGCGCCACGCGATGCTCGCAAAGCCGTTCACGCGGCCAGGTCCGCGCGTGGCGGATCGATAACGATGCTGCGGGTCACGTTGACGGTCGGGGCTATATGCGAAGCGACCAGCGCAATTCCGCCTTGCTCGCAATGGCGCGAGATGGCGGCATCCAGGCGAGCGACATTGGCTTGATCCAGACCGTTATAGGGCTCGTCGAGAAGCCAGATATGCGCATCCCCGGCGAGCAGCCGCGCGAGCGCACCCCGCCGTTTTTGCCCGGCCGAGAGCAGGCGCACCGGCAAATCCGTCAACGCCAACAGGTCCAGAATTTCGAG
>JADLBY010000052.1 GCA_020847445.1 Sphingomonadaceae bacterium
GGTTCAGCGCCGCCGATTCGCGTGCGATCGCATTTTCCAGGCCGTACAACAGGCAGTTGAGATCGACGGGCAGGATGCGGGTTACGCAGATACTGTCCAGCGACTTGCCGTCGGCCAGCCAGCGCGAGCTGAAATCCCAGCCGCTTTCCGCCCCCGCACGCAGATTGCGCCACAGCGCCGGGCGCGCGCCTTCGGGTGTGGCCTTTGCCAGTTCCACATCCTCGATCCAGCTTTCGTCGCGCGGCCGGTCAAGATCATCCCAATAACGATTAAGAACTGTTCCGTTCGGCAGTTTCACCACGCGACGGTATTGCTGGCCGGGGGCGAGCGTCGCCTCGCCATCCATCCAGAATGCATGTTCCTTCACCATCCATTGCAGCCTGCGGCGGCGGCCTTTGGCCGAGCTATCCCGCGACATCTGCGCAGCAAGGTAGAAGACCGGCGGGTGCGAGCGGCTGAGATAATAGCTGCGCGACGCGTTCGGAATCATGCCAAAGCGATCAAGCAAGCTCCCGAAATTCTCTATCACATCCTCGACAAGTTCCTGCAGGCCGCTATCTGCCATACCCAGCATCGCGAAATAGCTGTCCCAATAATAGAACTCGCGAAAGCGCCCGCCGGGGATGATAAACGGGCGCGGCAGGGCTATCGCCGAACTCGCCATGGCGGTTTCCGACTGTGACCGCGTCAACGCGGCCAGAGCGCGCGAAAGATAGGATTCGAAATCGTCGTCTATGGCGGGAATGGCGTCACCGCCCCCGGGGATGTCGAAATTTGCCGTGACAAAATCCCGCAGCGCCGCCGTGCCCATCGGCTGACGATCCTTCCAGTCGGCAATGATGGCGGACAGTTCGCGTCGCGGCACCGCATCGGCAAAGCTTTTGGAATCGGGGAATATTCTCCGCGACTGAACATCGCTGAACACATCGCCCAACAGTTCGGATGGAATCTGCATATCAGATACCATCACGCCCCGCCCATGCGACTATTGCCGACCGGTCAATCACTGCATCTCCCCGAAAGCTATCCGCCATTCATTCCGGCCAATGGCCGATTGCTGCCTCTTCTCCTATGTCTGTATGAAATGCATTTCAATAGGAAAGCGGCCTAAGCCGTTGCCGATTACGCAAATATGTGCTTCGGTAAATGGCAGCAATTTCAACGTTGGGGCTCCACCAAATGGCAGACAAGCGGCGCAAGGCAATGCGGCCTACCATGGATGACATTGCCCGTCTGGCCGAGGTTTCAAAGCCGACCGTTTCGCGTGCGCTCAGCGGAAGTCCGCTCGTTTCACCCGAAAAACGCGAGCGCATATTGCAGGTTGCGCGCGAGCAGGGATATGCCGTCAACCGCAACGCGCAAAAATTGCGGCAGGCGCGCACCAATACCGTCGCAGTGGTTCTCGATTTTGAATCCCACCGGCATGGTGCGATCGGCGATCCGTTCATCTATGAACTGCTCGCCGGTGTGTCCGAAGCCCTTTCGGTTCGCGATGTCGATCTGCTGCTTTCACCACCCGGCCTCAACGGACTGGACGACTTCATCGATCTGCACCGGTCGCGCGGCGCGGACGGGTATATCGTGCTGGGACAGGGCAAGCGCGAAGCGATGTTCCGCGAACTGGCGCGCAAAGACATACCGATGGCCGTCTGGGGAGCGGTCATGGCTGATTCAGGCTATTGCGCGGTTGGCAGCGACAATTTTCTGGGCGGAATGCTTGCCGGAAGGCGTTTTCTGGAACTCGGTCGCAGGAAATGGCTGTTCGTGGGCAACACCGTCCATGACGAGATCCGTTTGCGCTATGAAGGGCTGAGGGAAGCCGCCAATGCCTCTCCCGACATCAGTGTCGACCTGTTGCAGATCGACATGATGGCCTTTGCGGAAACCTACAAAAAAGCGGAGGAATATCTGAAGTCCGGAAATCGGCCCGATGCCGTCTTTGCCTTTTCCGACACGGCTTCGATGGCGATCATCAGCGCTTTCAGGCAGAACGGACTTGTCGCTCCGCGCGATTATTCGCTGGTCGGCTACAACAACATCCCCCCTGCCGCCCATTTTGCGCCTGCCATCACGACGATCGAGCAGGACACAAATATGGCCGGAACGCTGCTGGTCGAAAAGCTGATGCAGCAACTGGACGGTGCGCGGCCCAAGTCGGTCACACTACCGACCAAATTGATTGTGCGCGAAACCTGAGGCCCCGGCCCTGCGCGTCAATCCTGCGCGATCATTCCCTGGCAAAACAGGCTGGCTCCGTCAGGGTCCGGGCGGCGCGCAAGGCGCAAACCCCCTTCCGCAGCTTCAAGCTGCGGTCTTGCGCTGCTTTTCCAGTTTCTTGAGCACCATTTGCCGCTTCAGCCGCGACAGATGGTCGATGAACAATATGCCTTCGAGGTGATCCATCTCGTGCTGCAGGCAGGTCGCCATCAGCCCGTCCATCTCCTCCTCGTGCACCTTGCCGTCCAGATCCTGCCAGCGCGCACGGATCGCCGCAGGGCGTTCGACCTCGGCAAATTGATCGGGCACCGACAGGCAGCCTTCGGTGTAGACGCTATGGTCTTCGGACGGGTCGAGAATTTCAGGATTGATGAAGATGCGCGGGTTGCGCACGACTTCATGGTCGTGGTTGCAATGCTCGCCATGCTCATGGTCATGCTCGGCGGGCTCCTGCAGGTCGATCACCAGCACGCGCTTGGGCACACCCACCTGGATCGCGGCAAGGCCGATGCCCGGCGCGTCGTACATCGTTTCGAACATGTCCGCGACGAGGCGTTTCAGCCCCTCGTCAAATTCGGTGACGGGGGTCGAGATGATTTTAAGCCGCGGATCGGGCACTTCGAGGATCGGTAATATCGCCATCCGGCCAAAATAGGGCTTTGCCCGCCCAGCGTCAACCGACGGGGCGGCGTGCGCGCAACGCTTGCGCCAAAGTGCCTTCGTCGAGATAGTCGAGTTCGCCACCCACCGGCACGCCATGCGCCAGCTGGGTCAGGCGGATCGGGAACTGCTCAAGCCGTTCGGCGAGATAATGCGCGGTGGTCTGCCCTTCGAGTGTGGCGTTCATCGCGAGCACAACCTCGTCGATGCCGCCTGCGGCAACGCGCGCAACCAGCCGGTCGATATTGAGATCCTCGGGCCGTACCCCGTCCAGCGCCGACAGCCGCCCGCCCAGAACATGGTATCGCCCCGGAAACAGCCGCGAACGATCGAGCGCCCAAAGGTCCGACACATCCTCGACCACGCACAGCGCACGGGCATCGCGGCGCGGATCGGCGCAGATGCCGCAGGGATCGCTGGTGTCGATATTGCCGCAGGTCGAACAGGTCTTGAGCCGTTCCTCGACCATCTCGAGCGCGCGCAGCAAGGGTTGCAGCACCGTCTCGCGCTTTTTCATCAGATGCAGGACAACGCGGCGCGCCGAGCGCGGACCAAGGCCGGGAAGCCGTGACAATGCCTGCGCCAGTGCGTCTATTTCTTGCGATGCCATGGGATGGGCCTTATCGGCATCCTCCACAAGTTTGAAGAATAAACCGCAGGCCATCCCCCCTCCCCTTCAGGGGAGGGGACGGGGGTGGGGGCTCTCGGTGAGGCGCCGTGTCAACGGCCCCACCCCAACCCCTCCCCAGAAGGGGAGGGGCTTTAGAGGACGAGAGATGCGCCTGATATTCATGGGAACCCCCGAATTCGCCGTGCCGACGCTCGATGCGCTGGTCGCGGCGGGGCATGAAGTGGTTGCGGTCTATTCGCAGCCGCCGCGTCCGGCCAATCGCGGGAAAAGGCTGACGCCGTCGGTCGTCCATGCGCGCGCCGAGGAGCTGGGGCTGGCGGTGCGGACCCCGGTTTCGCTGAAGGGCGCTGACGAGCAGGCCGCCTTTGCCGCGCTCAATGCCGATGCGGCTATTGTTGCGGCCTATGGTTTGCTTTTGCCGCAGGCGATCCTCGACGCCCCGCGTCATGGCTGCCTCAACGTTCACGGCTCGCTCCTGCCGCGCTGGCGCGGGGCGGCGCCGGTGCAGCGCGCGATCCTGGCGGGCGATGCCGAAACCGGCGTGATGGTGATGCAGATGGAGGCGGGGCTCGATACCGGACCGGTGAGCGCGACCGCCCGCACGCCGGTCGATGGCAAGACCGCCGGCGAACTCACCGCCGAACTGGCGCGGCTGGGCGCGCGGTTGATGGTGGAGGTATTGGCAGACATCGACAGCCACCCGGCGGTTGCCCAGCCCGAAGACGGCGTGACCTATGCGCGCAAGATCGACAAGAGCGAGGCGAGGCTGGATTTTTCCAAAAGCGCCGAGGAAGTCGAGCGGCAAGTGCGGGCATTCAATCCGGTGCCAGGGGCTTTCTTCGAGTTTGAAGGCGAGCGATACCGGGTGCTGGCAGCGAACAGGCTGGACGTCGTCGGCGCAGCGGCAACGGTGCTCGACGACCAATGCACCATAGCCTGCGCGACCGGTGCCATCCGCCCCACGATCATCCAGCGCGCAGGCAAACCCGCGATGCCGCTAGCCGATTTCCTGCGCGGCAAGGCAATAGCGGCAGGCACCCGTCTGTGATGACCCGCTTCGCCTTCACCATCGAATTTGACGGCACGCCCTATATGGGCTGGCAGCGGCAGGGGCACGGCCCATCTGTGCAGCAGGCGATCGAGGAAGCCATCGCGCGCGTCACCGGTGAAATCGCGGTCGTGCATGCCGCTGGGCGCACCGACGCCGGGGTGCACGCGCTGGCGATGCGGGCGCATGCCGATATCGAAAAGGCGATTGATCCCTTCCGGCTGATGGAGGCGCTGAACGCGCAATTGCGCCCCGAACCCGTTGCCATCCTCGGCTGCGAAACTGTCGCCGACGATTGGCACGCGCGCTTTTCCTGCGTCGGTCGCGAATATCTCTATCGCATCGCCAATCGCCGTGCGCCGTTGACGCTGGAGGCGAACCGCGCCTGGAAGGTGCCGCAGCCGCTCGATGCGGCGGCGATGCACGACGCGGCGCAACGGCTGGTCGGCTTGCACGATTTCACCACCTTCCGGTCGGCGCATTGCCAGTCCGAAAGCCCCGTCAAGACGCTCGACCGCCTCGATGTGTGGCGCGAGGGCGAACATGTTCTGATCGCGGCGGCGGCGCGCAGCTTCCTGCACCATCAGGTGCGTTCGATGGTCGGCTGCCTTGCCTTTGTCGGCATGGGGCGATGGCGTGCGGACGATCTGCAAGCCGCGCTGGAGGCGAAAGACCGCGCTGCACTCGCGCTCAACGCCCCGCCCGAAGGCCTGTATTTCGTCAGAGCTATGTATCCCTGAACCGCAGAAAATTTTATGTAAAAGAGGCAAGAGGAAAAGAGGGGTTAGCGGTTTATTCTCCGCCCCTCTTTTCCTCTTGCCTCTTTTACAGATTTTTGCGCTTCGCGCCTTTTTACATATTTGCCCGCAAGCGGGCGGGGTCATCCAAAAATCCGGCTGACCGATTTTTCGAGCATCAGCAATTGCCAGAGCAGGCGGCTATGATCCGACCGGCCCGAAATATGCGCATCGGCAATCCGCGCGATTTCGATACTGTCGAACCAGCCTGTGCGCGCCAGCGTGGTACTGGATGCGATCCCCCGCGCGGTATCGGCGAGCGGCCCGCGAAACCATTGCGCAATCGGCGTCACAAAACCCATTTTCGGGCGATAGAGGATGTCCTCGGGCAGATAGCGCTCCATCGTGCGCTTCATCAGCCATTTGCCCTGCCCGCGCCGCACGCGCATATTTTCGGGCAGGCTCGCGGCAAATTCGAGCAGCCGGTGGTCGAGCAGCGGCTCGCGCGCCTCCAGCCCCACCGCCATGCTGGTGCGATCGACCTTGGTCAGGATGTCGCCGGGGAGCCACAGCTTCATATCGGCATATTGCGCACGGTCGAGGCCGCCGCGCGCAGGGGCATCCGCCATCAGCCGGTGCATATGGCTTTCGCCCCGATAGCCGCCGAGCGTCTGTTGCGTGCGCCGCGCATAGAGCCGGTCGCGGATATGCGGCGGGGTGACGCCGACCGCCTCGGCATAACCCTCCGCCCCGGTGCGGGCGAGCGACAGCAATGTCGTTTTGGCACGCAACGGGCGCGGCGCCCAATCGGCCTTGGGGTAGAGCGCGCCGAGCGTTCCGAACAGGGGGCCGCGCACTGCATGCGGCAACAGACGGCGCATCCGTTCCTCGCCATGGTGGAAGACATGGCGGCGATAGCCCGCCAGCGCCTCGTCCGCACCATCACCCGACAGCGCGACGGTCACATGCTCGCGCGCCATTTCGCTGACGCGGTAGGTGGGCAGCGCCGAGGCATCGGCAAAGGGTTCGTCAAAGTGGAAGGCGAGCGTGTCGATCAGCCCGAAATCGTCGGCGGCAACGGTCTTTGCATGATGTCCGGTCAGGAAGCGCTTGGCAATGCGGCTGGCATATTCGCTCTCGTCCAGTTCACCGACATCGAACCCGATCGAGCAGGTCTTGACCGGTAGCCGCGACGCCTCCGCCATCAACGCCACCACGCTGCTGCTGTCGACACCCCCGGACAGAAAGGCCCCCAATGGCACGTCGGCGACCATGCGGCTGAGCACCGCCTGCCGCATCAGCCGAAGCAACTCCTCCTGCAATTCGGCTTCGCTGCCCGTTGTGCGACGCGAAAAATCGAGATCCCAATATTGCGTCGGCACGGGCTCCGGCTTGCCCTGTGTGAGCAGCCAGTAATGCCCCGCCGCCAGCTTCTGCACCCCCGAAACGATGCAGCCATGATCAGGGACATAGCCAAACGCCAGATAGTCATCGACCATCGCCAGATCGGGTTCGCGCCGCAGCGCCGGATGTTCGAGCAGCGCCTTCAGCTCCGATCCGAAGATGATGCTGCCGTCGGCCAGCCGCGCATGGTAAAGCGGCTTCACCCCCAACCGGTCGCGCGCGAGCAGCAATTGCCGGTTGGCCTGATCGTAGAGCGCGAAAGCGAACATCCCGTGCAACCGCTCGACACTGGCCGGGCCCCAGGCACGATACGCCTCCAATATGACTTCGCTGTCGCTATGCGTACGGAAATGGTGGCCGAGCGCCTCCAGTTCCTTGCGCAGTTCCTGAAAATTGTAGATTTCGCCGTTGAAAGAGAGCGCGAAGCGTTCGTCCTCGGTCAGCATCGGCTGCGCCCCGCCGCCCAGATCGATGATCGACAGTCGGCGATGGCCCAGCCCGATCCCCGGCGCAGTCCAAACCCCCGATCCGTCGGGGCCACGATGCGCCAGGGCGTCGGTCATACGCCTGACGCGTTCGGGGTCGACCGGCTTGGAGCTTTCGACATGGAAGATACCGGCAATGCCGCACATGATTACAGCGCCTTAGTCCAGTCCGGCCATGTGGTCAGCCAGTTTATCGACAGTCCGAATCGATTTCAGGAATGAGTCGATGGCGGGACGCGGATTTTCGCGGCGCTGCTGTTCGGCGGAAACCAGTATCGCCACCGCCTGCTGGTTGCCGCCCAGCAATTTTGCCTTGAGCGTCGCCAGCTTGATCGCCGATCCGGAGCCGCTGGTAGTCCCGTTCACCCGATAGAAGCTCACGACCTCGCGGTGATGCTGGTCCTTCGTCGCGATCCGTTCGCAACGGCCGCTGGCGGGTGGATCGCAGCCTTCGATCCACGACCAGTGGCCACTTCCACCTGCGGCCCCCTGCCCGAAGCCGACAAGTTCGCGGCCTTCGGACTGGCGATCATAAACGGCGACGAAAAGATCGACCTCCTGCCCCTGCGCATTGCGATAGCGGCCGAGCAGCGTGTGGCTGGCCCCGGCGAAATGCGGTTTCCACGCGACGGCGGGCCGGTAATCCACCCGCGACCAGCCGTCTATGGCGGGCAAATCTATCTGCGCCGGAACCGGCGATGCCCGGCTGGCGATGATGCTGCTCCAGCCGACCGGCAGGATGGTGATTGCGGCCAATGCGGCTGCGGCGACACCGGGTTTCAGCGGCCGACCGGACATGGCCTTCAGCCTGTCTGCATCGATTGCCTGCGCATCGGCGGCGCGATCGAAGAAGCGCCAGCCTGCCGCCATCACCAACGCGATCACGATGCCGAAAAACACCCAACCGAAAACCACATGGTCAAAGCTCGCTGCGAAATCGAGATTGCCATGATGCGCGATATAGATCGTGCCAAAGGCGCGCAGGCCGTTGGCGAGGATCGGGATGACGACACAGGCCGCCATGAAGGCGATCCGGCGCGGCCAGCTGTTGAAGCACAGGTTTGAAACCAGCGCCCCCAGCGCGACCATCGCCACAAGGAACTTCACCCCCGAACAGGCCTCTGCCACCCGGAACAGCGCGGTCGGGGTGGCGATGTAGATGCCGTCGATATGCGCCGGAATCCCCGTCAGCCCGAGCAGCCACATGCACATTTCGGCCGTTATCGTCTGAAGGGCGGGCACGAATTCCTCGCCAAAAGGGACGAGGAAGAACATGTAGAAGAGTGGGAACAACAGCCCGCGCGTCACCGCCGGGCCGAGCAGCAGGGCGACACTGCCCTGCAGCAGCATCACCAGCCCGGCATGGCGGGCGAGCGCCACCCCGCCAGCCGCCCCCAGCAGCCAGCCAAAGGCGGCAGCGGCGATCCAGAGCAAGGGGAGCGCCCAGCACCGGGGTTCCAGCCTGGCCAGTTCCCCCTTGCGCTGATCGACGAGCCACCACAGGATCGGGATGATCAGCAGGCAGTGGTTGAAGGTCGAACTGTTCCACCAGATCGCCGCCATATCCGCCGCATCGCGCCAGAACAAGGCAAGCAAGGCGGCCCAGGCCATTGCAAGGCGCAGCAGCGCTGCACGCCAATTGGCGGTCATTTCGCCGCCCCGGCGGCCATGATGGCATCCAGCGGTGCCAGTTGCGCATCCCAGCCATAATGCGCCATCACATGCGCACGCGCCGCCGCACCCAGGCGCAGGCGGGCGTCGGTATCGGATAGCAGCGCCGAAACCATCGCAGCCTCTTCACCTGCATCCTGCGCCACCATCAGATGTTCGCCATCCACCGCGTCGATCCCTTCGGCGGCGGCGGTCGACGCCACGACCGGCTTGGCCATCGCCATCGCCTCGAGCACCTTGTTCTGGATTCCACGCGCGATCCGCAGCGGGGCAACGACAATATCCGCGCCCGACAGCCATGTGCGCACATCGTCGACCGCCCCCGTCACCTGCACACCCGGCAAGGCAGACAGTTCGACGACGGCAGGCGCAGGATTGCGCCCGACAATCGCAAAGGTGGTTTCGGGATGCGCGGCGCGGATCGCGGGCAAGGCGTTGTGCGCGAAATCGCTGACCGCCTCGATATTGGGGCGATAATCCATCTGCCCGGTAAAGACGATCAGCGGATCGGGGAAAACCGGGTGCAATTTCCTGTATTTTGCCGCCGGATCATAAAAAACCGTGTCGATGCCATTGCCCATTGCGGCGACCCTATCGGCACCGCTGCGCGCGCGAAACAGCGCTGCCTCCGCCGTGCTGACGAACAGGCTGGCATCGGCGCGGCGGGCAATTTCGGCTTCGAAGGCGGCAAGTTTCCGGCCCTCGCGTTCATGGACCCAGCGCATCAGCGCATTGCCTTCACCGGCATAGCTTTCGAACTTGGCGCTATCGACGTCGACGAAATCCATGATGAAGCGGCCATCGAAATCCGCTGGCACATATTGCGCCATCTGCCCCGAAAAGACGAATATGTGGCTGATCGTGCCGCTGGACAGGCGTTCATGCACCCAATCCTGCGTCGATTTCGAACCGAATGCGGTGAGCGACACCGGCTTCCCGCTTGCCAGCGCTTCGACGCCCGAAAGCCAGCCCGGCTTGTTGCGCAATTCGACATGCAGCGCGGAGAGACTGGCGCGTTCGGCATTGGCGCATTCGAGGTCGCGGGCATCATCGGCAAAGGCCCCGACATGCACCGGGGCCATCGACTGCAGCTTTTTCAGGATGTGAAAGGAACGGATCTTGTCGCCGCGATCCGGGGGCCAGGGGACGCGGTGGGCGAGAAACAATATCTCGCGCATCAGCCGAGCCCTCTGGAAATCCAGGGCCCGACAAGGTTGGCGACGGGCAGCGGCAATTTCTGCCATGCGGCGATCACCGCCCTGTATTTCGCGCTGTTCGGGTTGACGTCGCGCGGTGCCGTGCCATCGGCCGTTCGCGTAGAATAGGATAGAGGTTCGGGTTCGAACCCCCAGTTTTTCTTGAAGAAATAGGCACCGGAATCGACCTTGGAACGGCCAAAGTCAAACCGCGTGCACCCGCGCCGCCGGGCATGGTTCATCAGCGCAAAATACATGAAGTCGTTGGCACGCAGCGCCCGTGCCTGCCAGATGCCGCCGCCCCAATAGGGCATGACCGCGCCGTTGAAATAGAGGCTAAGCACGCTCGCCACCGGCCTGCCGTCGTGCAGCACCGTCAGGATATCGGCGTCGCCGCCAAAGGCCTTCAATGTCTCCGCCATCAACGCGCGCGGGAAGACCGGCGTGCCCAGATTGCGCACGCTTTCGGCATAGACGCGGTAATGCCAGTCAAGATCGCGGCCGCCATTGCCGGTTTCGACCGTCAGCCCGTTGTCGAGGCTCTTGCGGATTTCGGCGCGTTGCTTGCGCGGAATCGCGAGCAGTTGCGCCTCCTCGTCCGCCGCAAGGTCGCGTTCGAAATTGGCATGCGCGTCGCCCTGAATTGTCCAGCCGCCATGCGGGGTGGCCCCGCCGCGCAACTCGGCCGTGGGGCATTTCCGCGCGACCGCAAGCGTCCATACCGCATCCGCAAGCCGATCTGCCACGCCCTGCGACGCGGCCAAAATTCCCCCGCCGACGGCAAAGCCGCTCGACACCAGAGCATGGCCGAATAGCGGCGACCCTACCCTATGCAGCGGTACCATTCCCGCCAGTTCGCCCGTCTCGCTTTCGGCCAGCAGGCAATAGGCCCTGTTTCCCGTGCCGCGTTCAACAGCGTTCAGCCAGCGCGGCAAATGAAACGGCGTCGCACCGGGCTGCGCACGCACCCAGCTTTCGATACGGGCAACCTCCTCGACGGCATCCAGATCGGCCTGCCTGACAACCGCCCGGTCATGGAGCAGCGGCGCGTTCATGCGAGCCGGGCCTTTTCCTGCTCCACGATCCGGTCGAGCCGGTCCCATCTGAAATCGGCGATCAGCCGCCTCAGCTTCCCGGCCATGGCCTCAAGCCGGGTATAGTGCCGCAGTTTCGATTTGAGCGGCGCATTGGCCACGCGCGGTTGATCGGGATCGATTTCCCATGGGTGGAAATAGATGATCCCGGGGCGCGCCTCCGCATTGACCTGGCGCACCGCCCAGCGCGAATAGACATAGGGCAGCAGGCGGAAAAAACCGCCGCCGCCCGCCGCAATCCGCTTCGATCCCAGCATCGCCGTGGTCACCGGAATCTCGACAAAATCGCTGCCCGCGATGGGGTGGAAGGCAAAGCGCGGCGCATCCGCCCAGCCATAATGATCGTGCGCGATCGGGTTTATGCTCGACGAATAGGCATAGCCCTGATCTGCCATGATTTCATGCGCCCATGGCGTATCCGGGTTGATCGAAAAGCTCGGTGCACGATAGCCTTTGACTGCCACCCCGCCCGCATCCTCGATAGCCTTGCGCGAACGGTCAAGATCGGCGGCAAACTGCGCGGGCGCGAAAGTGAATACACGGTCGTGATTCTGGCCATGATTGCCCAGTTCATGGCCCGCATCGGCGATCCGCCGGATCAAAGCCGGATAGCGTTCCGCCACCCAGCCCAGGGTAAAGAAGGTCGCCTTGATCCCGGCCTCGTCAAACATCGCGAGCAATCTGTCGGTATTGCGTTCGACACGGCATTCGCACGCATCCCAGCGATCGCGCGAGATCACATTCTCGAACGCCCCGACCTGAAACCAGTCCTCAACATCCACCGACAAGGCATTGTACAAAGGATAAAACCCTTCATCCTTCAAGATCAGGCTGCGCGCATATCCCGCATGCGAGCGGCGAGCGACTGGTTTTCCTTTTCCATCCAATCGATCAGCATGGCAAGCACCCTGCGGATCGTCACATCCTGCGCCGCCATACGCGCCTCCATCTGGTCGATACGGGATGCCAGCGCCTGATATTGCGCCATATCCATAGCGGCTGCGGCGGGCTGCACCCTGGCGACAGCGGGCGTGGCAGGCTGAACCGCAAGCGGGGCCTGCGACGCCATGGTGGCATCATATTCGAACGGCTTGCCGGTCATGTCGGCAATCACCGCCACGACAAGCGCACCATCGATGGTATCGGTCTGTTCAACCGCGCCCATCAGCAGGCAGCGGTTCATCACCGCGTTCAGCCTGCGCGGCACCCCGCCGGTTTCGCCATATAGCGCATCATAGGCATCAGCGGTCAGTTGCGGGCGTCCAGTCCATCCGGCACGTTCCAGACGATGCTCGACATAGGGCTGCACCTCGTCCGCATCCATCGCCTCCAGATGGTGGGTCGCGATCACGCGCTGGCGCAATTGTTCCAGCTCGGGCGCGGTCTGCAGCAGATTGCGGAACTCCGGCTGACCGAGCAGGAAGATTTGCAGCAACGCCGTCGAACCCAATTGGAAGTTTGAGAGCATGCGCAATTCTTCGAGGGCGTCGACCGTCAGATTCTGCGCCTCGTCGACGACCAGCAGACAGCGGCGACCGGCGCGCGCCTCGGCATGGAGGAAATTTTCGATCGCCTTCAGCGCCGCAGCCTTGTCCATCCCGCGGGTATCGATGCCGAAACTTTCGGCCGTCATCTGCACCAGATCGACCGCATCAAGCTGGCTGGTTACGATCGTTGCCGCCGTCAGCCGCGCCTTGTCGATGGTCTGCATCAAATGGCTGACGAGCGTCGATTTGCCCGATCCCACCTCGCCGGTGATGACGATGAAGCCTTCGCCTTGCGCCAGGCCATAGCCCAGATAGGACAGCGCCTTCCGGTGCGTGCCGCTTTCGAAATAATAATGCGGGTCAGGTGTCAGCTGGAACGGGCGCCCCGACAGGCCGTAAAATTGATCGTACATCGTCTTCTATCTTCCCTGCCAGTGCATCTTAAAAGCTGTAGCGCAATCCGAGCAGCGCCGATGCGGTTACATCGCCATCGGCGTCCTCCGGCTTCACGCTGTCGATACCAAGCGCAGCGCCCGCCGTCAGCCCGCGCCAAATCTGGCGATAATAGGCCGCATTTGCGCCCAGACTATAGACATCGGCGGCCAATGCAAAGCCCGGGTCGAGCAGATTGCCATAGACATTGGTTTCAAAGCGCGAGCGACGATCGAGATCGCGCCCCAGATAGCCTGCGACATAATAATTCTGGTCCACAAGCCCGTCGAGCCCGGGCAATGCGCCCAGCGCCGATGTCAGCAGTTTCCGGCGGTTATAGCCCGCCGCGATCCCGCTGTCCCAACCACCGCTGCTGGTGACCATCGAAGCGGCGATGCCGCGTGACCGGAATGCAGACGGCCGCAGCGAACCCAGCGTGTCGCCAAAACAGGTGCTGCCCGTTGCCCCGAATGCACAATTGCCCAGATCTCCGGACAACGGATTGCGAATCGCGGTAAACTGCGTGGGAAGCCCCGCCAGGCTGCGATTGAGCGCGCCGCCGAAGCCCGAAATCGTGTCATAGACCGACACATTGATCCCCATCCGCTCCGACGGTGCATAGTTGAAGCTGCCGATATAGGTATCGCTGCCATAGCGATGTCCATAGCGCGCCTCCAGCGACGTGCGACGGCTGGGCCGCCAAAGCACACCGGCATCCCAGATCAGCCCGTCGCTGTCATAGGCGTTCAGCCGCGGTGATGCCGGATCGGTGACATAACGGCCACCCGGCGTCAGAATCGGGTTGCCCGCGCCGTCACGCAGGGCATCACGTTCGCTGATCTCGACATTTTCATAGCCGACGCCACCGACAAGCGCGAGCGTCGGCGAAACCGGTACGGTCACATCGGCGCGCAGATATTTCTCGTCGACGCGCTGGTCGAGCTGGCTGGCATCCTCCCGGTTCCAGCCCGCACTCACCGCCCATCCCACGGGCAGGCGGCCCGGCTGCATGGCAACCGTCGCCAGGGCCGAGTAGCTGACGCTGTCGTCAAAGCTCGGCACGGCGGCCTGACCAGCAGGCAATGTTCCGCGTGTGCCATTGTCGGCCTTTGTATAGCCTGCGCGCAGCGACGATCCCACAGTCACATCGTCCAGCTGCGCGGTGAAGGTCGGGCCGGTATAGACCGAATAGACATGGCTGACATTGTCGGCACGGCCCAGATTCGTGCCCGGGGTCGCGATGCGATTGTCGATTTTGGATCGGCCTGCATAAGCCCCGGCCTCTATGCTGACATTCCGGCCGAGCCGGGCGTTGCCGCGCGCAAGGCCGCTGAGATTGTCCTGATCGCGGACGCGGCTGCCATAACCGATCAGCCGTTCATAGCGCACATTGACCTGCGCCTCCGCATTGCGTTCCGAAACGACGGCATCGACGCCGACCGCAAGGGTCGAATAGGTCAGCACATCATCGCTGCCGTCCAGATCGGCGATAAACACCTGGTTGGCCTCGATATAGGGACGAACATCGGCGCGCCGGGTCCGCTCCTTCTTCGCAGGTGCGTTGTCGGCGTGCCCCGCCGGTGCGCCCGCATCCATGTCCGACCAATCGGTATCGAGCAATTGTGCTTGCGCGACCGTTGGCAGCGCGATGAGCGCGGCAGAGGCGAGAAACAATTTCATCAGGGGAGGTGTCTGGCTGGGCATATCATGCTCCATATCCGTAGTAATTGCCGAACTTGCGTCCGGTGGGGGAGAATTTGGCGCGGTTGAGCAGCAACTGGATATTCTCGCAGCCGCTGAGCAGCGACAGCGCATCGCGCAGGGCGCTATCGGTGGTGACATCTGCATGGACGACCATCACCGCCTGCCCGACATGCAGCGCGAGCGCAGACGCGGGCGATGCGGCAAGTGCAGGTGGCGAATCGAAAATGATGATCCGCGCCGGATCGTGGCGGGTCAGCTGGTCAAGCACGGCGGCGGTACGCGCCGCTGCCAGATATTCGGTGTCCTGGTTGGTCTGCGCACCTGCAGGCAGCACCGACAGGCCGTTGACGTCGGTTTCGATCACCAGATCCTCGACATCGATCGCCGAATCGGCAAGCGCATCCATAAGCCCGCGCCCACCCTCGATACCCAGCCGTGCGAGCACGCTCGGCTTGGCAAAGTCGGCGTCGACCAGTAGCACCCGATTGTCCTTCTCGGTCGCCATCGACAGCGCAAGGTTGACCGCGCAGAAGGTCTTGCCTTCATTGGGGTTGGCCGAACAGATCAGGATGCGTTCGCCATGCTCGATCGGATCAAAACCCCTGCCACCGCGCGCGGCGAGCAGCAGCTGGCGCTTGACGATGCGAAACTCTTCGGAAAGTCCGGTGACCGGCCCGTCGGGATCGATATAATTGGCTGCGCGCAACGCTTCGCGATCGATATGCGCACGCAATTTGCCGCGTGCGGTGGCCGGGCGGACTGGCAGCGGCGCAGCGACCGGCGCTATCGCAGGCGCAACAGCGGCTTTGGCCGTTTCCGGCTCGGCAGCGGGTTTCTCGATCGGCTGCTGATCCACGTTGGCGTCGGCCGCCGGGCCGCGCAGCGCAGCGCCGAAATCATAGATTTCGTTCGCGCGTTCGAGCAGCGACGCAGGCGGCTTGATCGGGCTATGCTTGTTCATTTTGTCGGGCCCCTTCATGCCGCCATGCCGCGTTGGATGAATTCGACCATCATCAGCAGCGCAAAGACGCCGATCAGCCCGCTGGCCCCGCCGACGAACAGCTTCATCCTGCGCTTGCGCTCCTCACGTTGCGCGCTGGTGAGCATCTGCGAAATCGCACCGATCACCGGCAGGCCACTGGCCTTTTCCAGCTTTGCCGCGGTCGGGAAGCTGGTTTGCAAATGGCCCAGAGCAAATGCAGTCCCTGCGCCCGCCCCCAGTCCTGCAAACAGCACCAGCGCCAGCAACAGCGGGCGATTGGGCTTGGACGGCGCCGACGGAACCCCCGGCTTGTCGACCACCTGGAACTGGACGGTGCCGGTTTCGGCTTCGACCTGCCCGCGCAGGCGGATCGCCTCACGGTCGGCGAGCAGCTTGTCATATTGCGCCTTGAGCACCTGATAATCCTGGCTGATCCGCGAATATTCGGCGGCAAGGCCCGGCTGCGAAATCTGTTTGGCGGTAAAATCGCTGATCTCGGTCTGCAACGCCGTCTTGCGTGCCGACAGCGCGGTTACCGACGCTTGCCGCTCGGCAAGCATCGACTGCAGCGACGAATAGGCCGGGTTGGGCATCCCGCCCGCCCCTGCCGATCCGGCCCCTTGCGACCGCAGGATGGCGATCTGGTTGCGGATGGCGATCACGTCGGGATGGTCGTCGGTGTAACCGCGCGCCTTCATGCTGGCGAGTTCGCCCTGCGCCGACGACAGCGGGCTGCCGCCGCCTGCCCCCGCCAGCGTGCGCGGCGTTCCGGCCAGCTGGCTGCCGAGTGCGGCCACGGCGCTGCGCGCCTGTATCAGCTGCGAATCGATCTGCGACATTTCGGCGCGCGCCGCTTCCATGCGGCCCGATGCCGATCCGGCGCCGGGGAGCATACCCAGATTCTGTGTTTCAAAGGCAACGCGCTTGGCCTCTGCCTCCTGCAACTCCTTCTGCCGCGCTTCGAGCTGGGCATCGAGGAATTTCAATGTTTTCGAGGTTTCGGCACGGTCGCCCGCGATATTTTCTTCCTCGGCAATGTCGATCAGCTTTTGCACGATGTCGCGCGCCATGCGGGGCGATTTGTGCATCGCGGTGATCGAAAAGACGCTTTCGTTGGTGGGGTCGGCCTTGACCGCGATATTCGGGCGCAGCGCGGCAATCGCGCTGGCCAGTTCGGCCTCAGAAACCACCGTCCGGCCCAGATCCGTCCCTTTGACGACGCGTTCGAGGTTGGCGGACGATCCCAGCGACTGCTGCAACTGCTCGACCGCCTTGCGCCGTTCGCCTGCGGTAATGCCGACCTTTTCGGACAGCACGGTCTGCGGCCGGACCATGATCCGCGCGCGCGATTCATAGCTGGCAGGAATCAGCGAGACGATCAGCCAGCCAAGCAGACACACGGCCCAGGCGATGCCGAGCGCCAGCCAGCGGCGGTTCCACACGCTGTGGACGGCAATGCGCAGTTCGTCGTAC
>JADLBY010000053.1 GCA_020847445.1 Sphingomonadaceae bacterium
ATAACCTCCTGATACCAGGCGGCGAAATTCTGTTGGCGGGTGACGGACAGTGCGTGTTTCATGGCCCGCCCCTAGCGGCTTGCCTGCCCCACCGCAACCGTGCGGCGGATCAGTCCCTGGAGAGCTTATCGATCCTGGCCTGCAAATCGGCCATCTGCCGTTTCAGCTCGTCAAGATTTTCTTTCGGCTTGTCCTTCTTGTCCTTCTTGCCGGCGATATTGCCCAGATTGGGGGTGAAGGCTTCGCGCGCCGCGCGCATCATTTCGATATTCTGTTTGGCGATATGGCCGAACGGCCCCGATGTGAGCGCATTTTCGATCACGTCCTGAACCTGTTTCTGGTTCTTGCGGAAATTGTCCATCGAGCTTTCGAGGAACTGCGGAACGAGCCCCTGCATCGAATCCCCGTACAGCGCGATGATCTGGCGCAAGAAGTTGACCGGCAGCATGCTCTTTCCGCCATTTTCCTCTTCCATGATGATCTGCGTCAGCACATTGTGGGTAATGTCTTCGCCAGTCTTGGCATCCACCACCTTGAATTCGATATCCTTGCGCGTCAGTTCCGCCAGATAGTCGAGCGTGATATATTTGGACGACTGCGTATTATACAGGCGCCGGTTTGCGTATTTTTTGATGACGATCGGGCCGGTTGAATCTGCGGTTGCTTTGCGCGCCATATTGCGTTCCCTGAAAATTGCATTCCCGTCACTAGCCCAGCGCATGGTGCGCCGCAACATCGATGCGGCAGCGCCGCGTCGATTCGGCAATCAGGCAGGGCTGCCATACTGAACCAATGTTATACACAGAATTTTGGCGGTGGGCGGCAAAAGCGGCCTAGGCGCACTTTTTTGACATAATGGCTAACGAACATGCCCTGTAGCGATGCCGCCTTGCAATAAAGTTTCATTTGAAAGCATATTCGTGAAATTCGGTTTCGGTCGCCTGCATGGTGCCCGGCGAACAAGAGTGTGACGAAATCGCAACAGGCGGCCAAAAACCGCCAATTCCTCCCGGTCGGCCTTGCATTGCCTGCAAGCCTCGGCTTAACGCCGGGAATTAACACAAAATGAATTCTCAACTGGGGAGCTTTTCATGAAGAAGACACGTTTGTTGGTAACCGGTTCGTTTATCGGACTGGCGATGTTGGCAGTGCAGCCTGCATTCGCGCAGACTTCCGATGACGACAAGTCGGCGCAGTCCGACGATCAGGGCGATCAGAGCGATGAAGCCGAAGAGGAAGGGGCCAATGCGCCGATCCTCGTCACCGGCTCGCGCATCTCGCGCCCGACGCTTGATTCGGCCGTGCCTTTGACTTCGGTCACTGTCGACGACCTTACAGGCACTGGCGAAGTATCGCTCGGCGACGCGCTCAACGATCTTCCCTCGCTTCGCTCCACTTTTTCGGCGGGTAACTCGAGCCGCTTCATCGGTACGGCAGGCCTCAGCCTGCTCGACCTTCGTGGTCTCGGCACCGACCGTACGCTGGTTCTCGTCAACGGCCGCCGCCACGTCACCTCGACCCCCGGCGACAACGGTTTCGACGTCAACACTGTTCCCATCGATCTGGTTGACCGTATCGACATCGTCACCGGCGGCAACTCGGCCATTTACGGCTCGGACGCCGTGGCTGGTGTTGTGAACTTCATCATGAAGCGCGACTTTGACGGCATCAAGCTGCAGGGTCAGGGCGGCATCTCGTCGCGCGGTGACCGTGGCACCTACTTCCTGAGCGCGCTGGCGGGCACCAATTTCGCCGACGGTCGTGGTAACATCACTGGCTCGCTGGAATATACCCGTCAGCAGCCGCTCCTGTTCAATGACCGCGACAAACTGACTGGCGCTTATAGCGGCCGTTGCCAGTACAACACATCGGAAATCACAACCGGTGAACCGGCGGCAGGCGATGGCATTCCCGACTCCACCTTCTTCTGCGGCGTCAAAAATGCTTCGATCAGCAACGCAGGTACAATTGGCGCGCTGGATCCCTCCAGCAGCCTTACCCGCCGCTATCTCCGTTTTGACGATGCCGGTAATATTGTTATCGATACGCCCAGCCTTGCCTTTTCGGCCTATGGCAGCGGCAACCAGATCGGTGGCCTTGGTGCAACGCTTCGCGATACCGGCAGCCTGCTGGCTGCAGTTGATCGTTACTCCGCAAACGTTCTTGCGCATTATGACTTTTCGGATGCGTTCCGTCCCTTCTTCGAAGGTAAATATGTCCGCGTAGATGCTTCCGGCGAAGGTCAGCCGAGCTTCTTTACCAGCGTTCCTGGAACGCTGGGTGGCCCCGCAATGCGCTGTAACAACGGCTTCCTGTCGGCTGCCAACCTTGGCATTCTGCAGGCGAACGGCCTGTGCACCAACGTTGCGACCGGCACTTTCCCGCTTGCCCGTTTCAATGGCGACTTTGGTGGTCGCAAATTTGAAGGCACGCGTGAAACCTTCCGTTTCGTGGGCGGTGTCGAAGGCACGTTCAACGAAGACTGGAAGTATGAAGTGGCGTTGAACTATGGCCGCTTCGAAGCGACCGGCTTCAACACCAACAACCTTCTGCTCTTCACGGAAGACGGCACCGACTATGCGGGCTTCAACCGCGCGGTTGACGCCGTTGTCGCGCCTGTCGGTTTCACTGGCACAAACTTTGTGACCAATGCTGCCGGTCAGCGCGTCATCTGCCGCGTCAATGCTGTGACCAATGTCGACACCGCTTGCGTTCCCGTAAACGTCTTCGGTCTCAGCAAGGCTGATCCGCGCGCGCTCGACTATATCCATGCAGATGGTCGTACCGACGAATTTGCAAGCCAGTTTGTTGCTTCGGCCTTTGTCGGCGGCGATTTCTCGCAGTTGTTCGAACTGCCTGGCGGACCGATCGCATTTGCAATCGGTGCGGAGTATCGCAAGGAGAAGGCAAGCGTCGACTTTGACGATCTGACCTCGAGCGGTGCCACCTTCCTCAACGCGCTGCAGGACTTCACGCCGCCGGCGCTGAAGGTCAAGGAAGCCTATGGTGAAATGTTCTTCCCGCTGTTGAAGGACGTGAATTTTGCTCAGGAACTGTCGCTCAACCTGGCAGGTCGTGTTTCGGATTATAGCGGTGCCGCAGCTTCGGTTGGCACTGTCTATGCCTACAACATCCAGGGCATCTACGCTCCGGTTGAAGACATCCGTTTCCGCGCAGCCTACGCAACCTCGGTTCGTGCGCCTACACAGGGTGACCTTTATTCTCCGCAGTCGCAGAACTTCGCATTCATCGCGGATCCTTGCGACAGCGCGAATATCACCGGTGGCCCGAACCGTGCGGCAAACTGCGCGGCAGCCGGTGTACCGACTACCTACAATGCTGCAACTTCGGCGGCTTGCGCTTCTACCGCATTTGCCGGCCCGGTTGGCACGCCGTGGGTGAACTGCACCGCGCGTACGTCTTCGACCAGCTTCTCGTCGGGCGGCAACCCGACGCTGACCGAAGAACGCGGCAAGAGCCTTACGCTGGGTGCGGTGCTCAAGCCGCGCTTCATCCCCGGGCTGACCTTCACCGTCGACTATTACGACATCAAGGTGAAGAGCCTGATCGCGGCACTGGGCGCACAGCAGATCATCAGCCTGTGCTATGATAGCGATGCCGGCCTTGCCAGCCCGTTCTGCGCAACGGTAGCTCGCGATCCCGCAACCGGTCTGTTCGCTGAACCGGCCGTGATCTCGGGTGGTGTCAACTTCGCGAAACAGCGCACCAAGGGTATCGATTTCGATATCGACTACCGTCACACCTTCGACAATGGCCACAAGCTCCGGTTCAGCGCCATTGCCACGCGGGTCAAGGAGTTGAACAACTATACCGATCCGACACAGCCGATCGTTCCCAACCGCCAGCTGAGCGAACTGGGCGATCCGCAGTGGGCCGGTAGCTTGACGTTCGACTATGACTTTGGCGATTTCGACGTTCGCTATGCTGCGCGCTATATCGGCAGGCAGGTGAATAACGGTCTCGCCTATGAAACGCTGTTCCCGTACACCGGCCTTTGCCCGTCGAGCGGCGTGACGCCGAACACCGGCGGGATCAACGGCACTGCGGTTCCCTGTACGGCTGGAACTCTGGTGAAGATTGCGCCGAACAATGCGGACGCGGTTGACCGTAAGTGGCTGCCGACGGTTATCTATCATGATATCCGCATCGGTTTTGATGTCGCCGACAAGTTCCGCTTCTATGCGGGCGTCAGCAACATTCTTGATCGCCAGCCGCCGCTTGGCTTGCTCGGCACCGCAGGCGGTGATCCGTATGACAGCTTTGGCCGGAACTTCTTCTTCGGCTTCCGCGCCGACTGGTAAGTTCGCCAGAAATTGAAACGAGAAGGGCGCCCTCACCGGCGCCCTTTTTGTTTGTCTTGCCAAAATTGTTCCCTGCGATCGGGCTCGTTCCCGGCTGGATTATTTCCAGCCCGACTTATTCCCCAGCCCCGCTTATTCCCAGCGACGCCCGGCCCGTTTGCCCAATGTCGTCAGCAGTTCATATTGCGAGACAGCCGATGCGGTGGACGCTGCCGAAAGTTCGAAGTCGATATCCACCCAGTCGCCTTCCGCCAGCTGCGGGCAATTCGTGGCGTCGACAATCAGAAGATCCATCGACACGCGGCCGACAACCGGCATGGGAATGCCCTGAAAATGCACGGTGCCGCTGTTGGAAAAGCCGCGCAGATAGCCGTCGGCATATCCGATCGCCAATGTGGCCGTCCGCATGTCCACAGGCGCAACATAGGTCGCATTATACCCTATCCGGGCACCGGCCCTGATCGTGCGCGTCTGCAGCACACAGGCCTGTGGAAAGACGGTCTGCCGGACCTTGCCCGTCAGCCCCGTTGAGGCCACCCCGCCATAAAGCGCCAGCCCCGGTCTGGTAAGGTCGAAATGATAGTCCGGCCCAAGCGCGATTCCGGCGCTGTTCGCCAGGCTTTTGCGCCGCGGACGCAAGCCTTCCGCCATGGCGATGAAGGTTTCAAGCTGATCGCGATTCTGCGCGACATCCTCATCGGCCGATGCAAGATGCGAAAGCAGAAGGTCGATTTGTAGCGATGCCATGTCAGTGCTGGAAATCTGCTCCGCGCCGATCCCCAGCCGGTTCATCCCGCTGTCGAGCATGACATGACACCGGCCGCCCCCGGCAGCCTTCCAGAGCGCGATCTGGTGCGGCGTGTTGAGCACGGGAATGGCTCCAAGTTGCAGCGCCGGTGCGATATCGGCCTCGGTTATCCCGTTCAGAACCGCAATGCGCGCCGCTGGCACCAGATCGGCAATTGCCTCAGCCTCTCCCCAATGGGCGACGAAATATTCGCGACAACCGGCCTTCCAGAGCCGTGGGACTACCGCGCGTGCGCCGAGGCCATAGGCATCCGCCTTGACCGCAGCGCCCGTCTCTGCGGTTCCGCTGAGTTGCGCCATCGATGTCCAGTTCGCCGCCAGCGCCTCTCCGTCGAGCCGCAGGCGAAGGGCAGGAGAAAATTTCAATCGAGATCCTTATCCCTGTTTTCGGGCAGCCAGATCAGGCTGACAATGAAGGCCATGCTGACTACCCCGACGGTGTACCACAGCCCCATGAACGCGCCGCCGGTCTTCACCACGATATATTGCGAGATAAAGGGCAGAAAACCGCCGAAATAGCCGGTGCCGATATGATAGGGTATCGACATCGATGTATAGCGGATCTTGGCGGGGAACATCTCCACCAATATTGCCGCGACCTGGCCATAGGTCATCGCCGACAGGGCAACCAATATGGCAACGGCAAGGATGATGACCAGCGGCTTGCGCTGCGCGGGATCCGATTTGTCGGGATAGCCGGCGGCTTCCAGCGCGGCAACATAGGCCTTGTCGTCAAAGCCCTTGATCTCCGCCATACCGACCTTCAGCGACAATTCCCCGCCTTCGGCCTTCGAATAGCTGATCCCGCGCTTGGAAAGGAAATTGAGCGCCTTGGCGCAATCGCTTTCATGTTTGGTCGAGAAGACGTTGAAGTCGCAGGCGGGCGACACCAGCGTCACCGGCGCGCTGACTGTCGCCTTGGCCAGGGCCGGGTTGGCGGCATCGGCCATCATGTGAAACAGCGGAAAAGTGCCGACGATCGACAATGCATAGCCGATCAGCAAAATCCGCTTGCGGCCATAATGGTCCGACAACCAGCCCGCCGCGACATAGAGCGGTGCAGCGAGCAGCGCGCCCACGGCCATATAGCCGAGCGCGTCGGTTTCGGGCACGCGTGCGGTGCCGGTAAGGAAATAGAGCGTGCCGAACTGCGACGTGTAATAGATCACGGTAAGCCCCGCCGCGACACCGAACAGCGCGACCAGGATGCGCTTCACATTGCCGGGATATTGGAAGCTTTCGACAAAGGGATTTTTCGATACCGTTCCCGCTTCCTTCATCGCCTTGAACACGGGGCTTTCAGACAGTTTGAGCCGGATCCATAATGAAATGGCGAGCAGCAGGATCGAGATCAGGAACGGCACCCGCCAGCCCCAGGCTTCGAAATCGTCGGTATTCATCGCCGAACGCGTTGCCAGAACGACGCTGACAGCCAGCAGGAAGCCGCCCGCGACAGAGGCCTGAATCCAGCTGGTATATTGGCCGCGTTTACCCTTGGGCGCGTGTTCGGCGACGTAGATTGCCGCTCCGCCATATTCGCCGCCCAGGGCCAGTCCCTGCAGACAGCGGAGAATGAGCAGCAATATGGCGGCGGTCACACCTATCGAGGCAAATGTAGGCAGGAAACCGATTGCCGCAGTTGCGCCGCCCATCAGCGATATCGTTATCAGGAAAGTATATTTGCGGCCGATCCGGTCACCCAGATAGCCGAATATGATGGCACCGAGAGGCCGGACACCAAAACCGGCGCCGAAGACCGCAAGACTGGCGAGCATTGCGGCTGTGGGATTGTCCGACGGGAAAAACAGCTTTCCGATCAGTGCCCCGAGGATGCCGTAAACGAAAAAGTCATACCATTCGAACACCGTGCCCAGTGACGACGCGGTGATCACCAGCCTGTCGCGGCCGGGATCGATCACGCTTTCGTCCACCCTTGCTGTGTTCGCCATGGCTTCCCCTTCCCCCTTTTCCCTTTCGCCTTCTCTTAGTTGCAACGGAGCGAGGTTCAAGCCTTGTTGCGTTTGTTTAATCGAGCGATTAACATCGCGCCCGGAGAGCGAGGAGAGAGCAATGCTGACAAAGGGCGACGAGTATCCGATCCACCAGACGGCCGAACCGATCGCCTTTTCGGGTACGGACAGGAATTTCTATGATCGCTTCTTTTTCTGCGGTTATCGCCCCGATGGCTCCGGCTATTTTGGCGCGGCTTTCGGGGTCTATCCGCACCTGAACATCGCCGACGCGCACTTCTCGGTTATCCGCGATGGCACGCAGCATTGTGTCCATGCCTCCCGGATACTGGGTTTTGAACGGATGGACATGCATTGCGGCCCGATACGGATCGAAATTGTCGAACCGCTGAAGACCGTCCGGCTGATCGTGGACGAGCATGACGGCATATCGGCCGATCTGACCTTCGAAGTCCGCTCTGCGCCGATACAGGAGCCCCGCTTCACGCGCCGCAACGGCACGCGGATGATGATGGATCTCACCCGCTTCACCGTCAACTGCCATGTGTCCGGCTGGGTCGAAGTCGATGGCAGGCGCGAGTCCTATCAGGGTGCCTATGGAACCCGCGATCGCAGCTGGGGTGTGCGCAGCATCGGTGCGGCCGATCCGCAACCGGTGGTGCCGCCGATGCTGCCGCAATTCTACTGGCTATGGGCACCGACCAATTTCCCCAACCTCTCGCTCTATGCCCATGTCAATGAGGATGAGGCAGGCGAAGCCTGGAACCGGCGCGCCACGCTGATGATGGACGGCGCCAATCAGGACGGCGGAATGCATTTCCATGAAGACCGCTTCACCATGAGCTGGGAAGCGGGCAAGCGCCATGCGACCGCCGCGCGGCTTGATGTGCGCGATGCCAGCGGGCGCGACCATGCGGTGACATGGGAACCTATCGACACCTTCATGATGAAAGGCATCGGCTATGGCCATAGCGAATGGACGCATGGCGGTTTCAAGGGCGAACTGGCGGTCGAGCGGGAGGATTTCCGCCCCGCCGACCTCGATCCGCTGCTGTTGCCGCATTTGCATATCCAGCATGTCGCCATTGCCCGGCATGCAGGCGGCGGGGCCAGTTCCGAAGGCATCGGTATCGTCGAACAACTCGTCATCGGTCCGCATGGTCCCAGCGGATTCAAGGCGCTGAATGATGGTGCCGGCGCATGAGCCTGCCGGTATTGTCGCGCGACGAGATTAGCGCGGAATGGCTGACCGAACTGCTCCACAGCAAGGGCCATGACGTCAACATCGCCAGCATTGGCCTAAAGCCCATCGGCACCGGCCAGGTCGGTGCAACCTACCGGATCACGCTCAACTTCGCCGGTGATCCACACGGCTTTCCGCCTACGATTGTCGCCAAGCTGCCGTCGAATGACGAACTCAGCCGCACCACCGGCAAATCGCACCTCACCTATTTGCGCGAAAGCCGTTTCTACCAGAGTTTTGCGGGCAAAAAGCCGATGGCGGTGCCCGATCATCTCTACATCGCCTTTGACGAGGAAAGCCACGCCTTCACCCTCATCATGCACGATCTGCCCGATCATGTGCAGGGCAACCAGTTGGGTGAGCCGAGCCGTGACGAGGCCATGCTCGCGGTCGATGCAGCGGCGAGCATCCATGCGGCCTGGTGGGGCGACCCGATGCTCGACACGCTCGACTGGCCAAATGGCACAAAGGCGGTGCCGCCGCAGCTTGACGGCGACATGCTGTTCGGGATGTTCTGGCCCGCATTTTGTGACCGTTATGGCGACCGGGTCGACGCCAATATGAAGACCGTGGGCGAAGCCTTTCTCGGAAAGCTCAATGCCAATCATGATGCCCGTCAAAGCCCGCGCTGTCTGACGCACAATGATTTCCGGCCCGACAATATGCTGTTCAATGCAAGTGACCCGGTAAAGCCGATTGTGATCGTGGACTGGCAGACAACCGGCGTCGGCATCGGCGTTGGCGATATCGCTTACTATACCGGAACGGCATTTGATGCCGTGCACCGTCGCGAGATCGAAATGCAACTCCTTGCCCGCTATCGAGCGCAACTGATCGCGCGCGGTGTGCCCGAAGGCGACCTTGCCCATATCGAAGACGATTATTGCCGCTCGGCCGTGGCCGGTTTTCTGATGGTCGTTACCGCTGCGATGGTGGTCGAGCGCACCGACCGCGGCGATGACATGTTCCTTGCCATGGCGCGCCGATCATCGGCGATGGTGCTCGACCATGGCGATCGGGCCCTGCCGGACTGACGCCCTATCTGGCCGGACGGAGCGGGGTGACGTTGCCATCGCTGCCCGCTGCCTTTGCCTGAACCTCAAGCATCGCATCATGGTCGGCGAAAATTCGTTCTATCTCCGGTCGCTTTTCGAGGATCATATGGGCAATGCCCGGCGCAAGGCTTTCGCCATCGCCGACACGGCCCAATAATCCTGCCAGATCGCTGATTGTCGCTTCCGAAGGGGTTCGGAAATATTGCCCTTTGCTATTGAAATAGCCGGTTCCGCTATGCGCCATCCCTGTTCTCCGCCATTCGCCCCGTCCTTCTTGAACGCGGGCCAAATCGCGACCGACTCTCAATTACCATGCTTTTGCATTTGCGAAAACAGCAAAGGCTGGCACAAATGGCGTAAGACTGGAGAGGGATGGCCCTGGCATGACGCAGTTCATCGATCTTTCGATACCCATCACCAATGATGTGGTTTCCGACCCGCCGGTGATGCGCCCGCAAATCACCTATATGACCCATGAAAATACATGGCAGCAGATCGCGATGTTCTTTCCCGGGCTGACGCGTGCGGACTTGCCCGATGGCGAAGGCTGGGCGGTCGAAAGCCTGACGCTGTCGACACATAACGGCACGCATATGGACGCGCCCTGGCACTTCCATTCGACAACCGACAGCGGCGCTACCCCTGCCCCGTCGATCGACGAAGCCCCGCTCGACCTGTTTTTCCGCCCCGGCGTGAAACTGGACTTTTCGCACAAACCGCACGGCCATGTCGTCGGCGCGGCAGAGGTGGAGGCCGAACTGGCGCGGATCGGCCATGACCTGCAACCGCTTGATATTGTCCTTGTCCAGTCGGGCGCGGTCTATGGGACCGACAATTTCACCGATCAGGGTTGCGGCATGGGGGCGGAGGCGACGCTTTATCTGACCGAACGTGGGGTGCAGGTGGTCGGCACCGATGCCTGGAGCTGGGACGCCCCGTTCAGCCACACCGCCCGGCGCTGGGCCGAAAACCGCGATCCGTCGATCATCTGGGAAGGCCATAAGGCGGGGCGTATCCAGCCCTATTACCAGATCGAAAAACTGACCAACCTTGCGGCACTGCCGCCATCCGGATGGAGGCTCAGCTGTTTTCCGGTGAAGATCGAGCGCGCCAGTGCGGGCTGGATCAGGGCCGTGGCGATAATCGACTAAAGATTCTGCGTTGCCAGCACATAGAGCGTCCATCCGCCCAGCACCGCCAGCGTCAGCCAGGTAATAATCACGCCGAGCGAGCGCGGCAGCGGCGGTTTTGTGCTGGCGGGCAGATACAGCCCCCAGATGTGCAGCACGCGGCCAAAGAGGAACAGCGCACCGACCGCCATCAACCCCATATGCCAGGCATGGCTGAGTTCGAGGAAAGCGAGCAGCAGGATCACGATCGGCGCATGTTCGGCAAGATTGCCATGGCTGCGACTTGCACTGATCAGCCTGGCATCGCCTGCGTCGCCAAAGGCGGCTTGCGCGCGGATACGCTGACGAACGGTGTCGATGGCGGTGATGAGCAACAGCAGCGCACAAACCGCTGCGACAAAGGCCGTAACCGGAACCGGCATGTGAAATCCCCTCCCCCTGATGGTGCGCGCAGCTTACCCGCGAATGCCGCCAAGGCCAATCATCGAATTTTGCTGGAAAACGCCGTGCGAGGCGATATGGCGGATGAAAGAATATTACTCGGGGGAGTTATAGAATGACCATTGCCGAAGCCACACCCGATTTCGAGGAACGCGGCCCTGCCGATCGTGCCTTTCTGGGCCATCCGAAGGGGTTGGGCTATCTGGCCTTTGTCGAGGGCTGCGAACGCTTTTCCTATTATTCGATGCAGACGCTGCTCGTGCTCTACATGGTCAAATATCTGCTGCTGCCGGAACATGCGGCAGGCGTGATCGGGCTCGATTGGCTGAAGGGCTGGTACGGCCTTGACGGGCAGCCTTTGGCATCGAAGATTTTCGGTGACTACACCTCGCTGGTCTATCTGACACCGATTGCGGGCGGGCTGATTGCCGACCGCTGGCTGGGCCGCAGAACGACGCTCATCCTGGGCGGGCTGTTCATGACGCTGGGCCATTTTCTGATGGCGTTCGAGGGCAGTTTCCTGTTCGCGCTGATGGCGCTGATTGTCGGCGTCGGCCTGTTCAAGGGCAATATCGCCAGCCAGGTCGGCGAACTCTACAAGCCCGACGACCTGCGTCGCGCAATGGCGTTCCAGATTTTCTACATCGCGATCAACGTCAGCGTGATCGCCGCGCCGCTGGTGGCAGGCACGCTGGGCGAGCGGGTTGGCTGGCACTGGGGCTTTGGCACCGCAGGCGTCGTGATGGTCATCGGCCTTATCCTCTATCTGATGGCGGGACCGTGGTTGCCCGCCGACAACCGTCCGGCGAAGCAGGGCGCGCTGACCGCGACCAAAGAGCCGCTGACACGTCAGGACTGGCTGCGCATTGCTGCGGTGATCTCGCTGGTTCCCGTGCTCGCGGTCGCCCTGCTGACCAACCAGCAAATCTTCAACGCCTATCTGGTCTGGGCCGACACCGATTTCCAGCTGACCTTTTTCGGCCAGACGCTGCCGACTAGCTGGATGATCACCATAGACGCCACAGCAAGTTTCAGCATGCTGGCGGCGGTCGCGGCCTTTTATGTCTGGTACGGGAAGCGGCGGCAGGAACCCGACGAACTCGGCAAGATGATCATCGGCAGCTTCTTCACCATTGCCGGTGGCCTCTGCCTGTACATGGCGGCAGCAACGCAGGGCGATGGCAAGATCGGGCTGTTCTGGCCGCTGATGTTCCACATCCTCAACAGCATCGGCTTTGCCCATATCCTGCCGGTCAGCCTGGCCTTCTTTACAAAGCTGGCCCCGCGCGCGCTGAATGCGACGATCATCGGCATCTATTATCTGTCCTTCTTTGCCGCGAACAAGATCGTGGGCGAAGTCGGCACCTGGTATGAAACCATGGCGACGCCGACATTCTGGCTGTTCCATGTGGGAACCGCTGCAGTCGGGCTGGTCGCGTTCGTGATCTTCAAGCTGTTCCTCGCCAAGCGGCTTTTGGGCAGCTGACGCGGAAACGACGCCGACCGTATAGGGTTCAGCGTTCGAGCGTGAGGCTTTCAAGCTGCCGCACCGAGCGGGCGCCGCGCTGCTCGCCGGGCACCACAAGGCGATATGGACCGTCGGCGCTGTCGAGCATCGCGCCGTTGCAGCGCACAGCGACGATCGCCTTGCTGGCACCCAGCATGGCGTCAAGTTCGCCCAGGCTGAACCGCACCTTATAGCCATCACGCGCGCTCGCCAGCACGGTGAAGCCCAGCGCTTCGCCATAGACGGCCTTGCCCTGCGGCGCGCCCAGCCTTGCCACGATGTCGGCCAGTGCCGGTCCGTTGCAGGTAACGGTTTCGCCATGCCCGGTGATTACGGCTTCATGCTCGACCAGCCCGTCCAGCAATTTGGCGTCGACCGGAATCGCCGTTGCCGCCGCTATGGCCAATAGCAACATCACTCCATCTCCAATATGATCGCGTCGACCGCCAGGCTGTCACCCGCCTTGGCGTTGACCGATTTGACCGTGCCCGATTTCTCGGCACGCAGGATATTTTCCATCTTCATCGCCTCGATGATGGCGAGCGGCTGCCCCGCCTCCACCTTGTCGCCTACACCGACATGCACGGCAGTAATCAGCCCGGGCATGGGGCAGATGAGGAATTTCGAAAGATCGGGTGGGATTTTCTCGATCATGTGCGCCGAAAGCGGCGCGACATGCGCGGGCAGGCAGGTGACGGCATGGCTCGCGCCGCGCGTCGTCATCCTGAAGCCGGAGCCCGATCTGGCCAGCTTGACCGCAAGCGCCTCCCCATCGGCACGGGCATGCACCATCCGCGCGCCCGGAACATAGTCGGTCTGCAACTCCATCTGCTGCCCATCGACCGTGATCTGCCCGTTATGGACGGTCACGTCATGTTTCTGCTTGTCGATCGCGACTTGCCAGTGGCGGATCGCGGCCAGATTGTCGCCCAGCTGCCCGTCAATATGGCGCGCGCGTTCGGAATTGCTGGTGGCGACAACCCCGGCAATCGCACACAGCTTGCGGATCAGATCGGCCGATGCCGGCGCGCCGGTGAAGCCATCGGGATATTCCTCGGCGATGAACCCGGTGGTCAGCTCGCCCGAGCGGAAGCGCGGATGCTGCATGATCGCAGAGACGAAATCGATATTGTGGCCCAGGCCTTCAATCTCGAACCGGTCGAGCGCCGCGATCTGCTTGTCCGCCGCCTCGTCGCGTGTCTTGCCCCAGGTGATCAGCTTGGCGATCATCGGATCGTAGAACATCGAAACTTTGCCGCCTTCTTCGACACCATCGTCGACGCGGATGCCGTTGATGCCGCGCAGCC
The DNA here is from genome assembly GCA_020847445.1 of Sphingomonadaceae bacterium. Classification (GTDB taxonomy): domain Bacteria; phylum Pseudomonadota; class Alphaproteobacteria; order Sphingomonadales; family Sphingomonadaceae; genus Sphingorhabdus_B. The sequence goes on from JADLBY010000053.1 coordinate 13,783, forward strand.
CCCCTCCGGCGCTTCGCGCCACCTCCCCCAGAGGGGGAGGATTGAAATCTTCCCCCTCTGGGGGAAGTGTCGGCGAAGCCGACGATGGGGGCCTGTACCGTGTCAACCGCCCGGTGCTCGGCAAAAACCCGCGATAGGGATCTTCGGCATAGACGCGGTTCTCTATGGCCCAGCCATCGATGCCGATATCCGCCTGCGTCATGGCGAGCTTTTCGCCGTACGCCACGCGAATCATCTGTTCGACCAGGTCGATGCCGGTGATGCATTCGGTGACGGGATGCTCGACCTGCAGCCGGGTGTTCATTTCAAGGAAGTAGAAGCTTTCGCCCGATGGGTCCGCGCCCGAAACGATCAGTTCGACCGTGCCCGCCGAATAATAGCCCACCGCCCGCGCCAGCGCGACGCATTGCTCGCCCATTGCCTGCCGCATTTTCGGCGTCACAAAGGGCGACGGCGCTTCTTCGACCACCTTCTGGTGGCGGCGCTGGATCGAACATTCGCGTTCGTTCAGATAGAGGATATTGCCGTGCTGGTCGCCCAGGATCTGGATTTCGATATGGCGGGGGTTGAGGATGAATTTTTCGATGAACACCCGGTCATCGCCAAAGCTGTTCAGCCCTTCGCGCTTCACCGCATCAAAGCCCTCGCGCACATCCTGCTCGCTATAGGCCAACCGCATCCCCTTGCCGCCGCCGCCCGCGCTGGCCTTCATCATCACCGGATAGCCAATCTCGTCCGAAATGCGCACCGCATGCTCGGTGTCCTCGATCTCCCCGACAAAACCGGGGACGACATTGACCCCCGCCTCCATCGCGAGCTTCTTGGACTCGATCTTGTCCCCCATCGCGGCAATCGCGTTCACCGGCGGGCCGATAAAGGCGATGCCTTCCTTGGCGAGCGCCTCGGCAAAGCTGGTGCGTTCGGAGAGAAAGCCATAGCCCGGATGCACCGCCTCCGCCCCCGTTGCCTTGCATGCATCGATAATCTTCTCGGCGACCAGATAGGACTGCGCGGCCGGCGAAGGCCCTATATGCACCGCCTCGTCGGCCATTTGCACGAACGGCGCGCGCGCATCGGCATCCGAATAGACGGCAACCGTCGCGATGCCCATGCGGCGCGCGGTCTTGATAATCCGGCAAGCAATTTCGCCACGGTTGGCGATCAGGATTTTTGTGAACATTTTAGTTGCCTTGTAATTTCGCGAGAATGGCTTTGAATTCGGATTCTAGTTGTTCCCTGTTTTCACCAAAATGCGCTTCCCGGTGGTGATTGGGACAAACTGCGATGACATTTTTAAGGGTATCCGGACCTTGCTTTGCTAGGCTAATGATATGATGCGCCTCAACATAGTGCGAGCCATCGGCTTTCTTGAAACCTAGTTCTCCACAGTATTCGCACCGACCATGCGCCCGAGTTATAACCGCCTGTCTAACTCGCTCATCTCTGACAATAAACGTTCCGGTATATGCCGCACGCCCAGGTTGATCGCTTCCAATTGGATCGAGGTCATCTATTGCGGATTCACTGGTGGTGAAACCTGCTAGTATTGCGTCGCACGGCACGGTTCCAACTATCGTGCCAACAATCCTTTCCCCGTCGCGCCTAATACGAAGTGCTAGCAAAGATTTTCTGTCGAATTTTTGACGTTTGCGAGGAATGGTAAGCGGATAAACTGGTGAGCATTTGATTCCGTAAGCAACAAGGTCATTGTCGATTGTCTCGTTGAGAATACGCCGAAACTCGCGGGCACCAGCATCGGTTCTCAATTCGTCGGAGCCGCCGTTTGAAAACTCGTAAGTCTGGCCGTCTGGTAGAATCTCATTGTCCCAGACGGTAAAAAGCGAGTGTGTTCCATTTTGGCCGATGGCGCACCACGACCACCGAATATTTTTCAATGGAAACCCAAGAGAACCGCAAAACCCAGAAAAAGAGTCTGTAGACGGATTCAGGGTTTTCTCTTGTTTCCTAAGCTTAAAACCCATCGCTCGAATTTGAGGTTCACAGTCGTTAGTTTTGAATGACCTTGGAGCTATCGGTGGCTGATGCGCAGATGCCCAGATTGCCTTGATCGGGTATTCGTTACCTTCGTGCACAATCCAAGTAGTGACTGACCCTCGACCTCCAGCATATTTCTGCAGGAAAGCAGTCTCTCCCATCTGATCGAACTCGGAAATTCGTTGCAGAATATCGGATTTCTGGATGGCGTTCACGCCGCCGCCTCCAACGCCTTGCACGCCCGCAGCGGCTCCTCCGCCTCCATCGCGCGCAGCCCCAGTTTTGCCATCAACGCGGCATCCTTGTCGTCGCCGGCATTGGCGGTGGTGAGCAGCTTGTCGCCGGTGAAGATGCTGTTCGCGCCCGCCATGAAGCACAGCGCCTGTGTCGCCTCGCTCATGCTCTCACGGCCCGCGCTCAGGCGCACCATGCTCAGCGGCATGGTGATGCGCGCGACGGCGATGGTGCGGACAAATTCGATGTCGTCGATCTTGGCGAGCGGGGTATCCGCCAGCATGTCGCCCAGCACGGTGCCCTTCACCGGCACCAGCGCGTTGACCGGCACGCTTTCGGGATGCTGATCGAGCGTCGCCAGCTTGTGAATGAAGCCCACCCGGTCGGCGCGCGTCTCACCCATGCCGACAATCCCGCCGCTGCACACATTGATGCCCGCCTTGCGGACGTGATCGAGCGTGTCGAGCCGGTCCTGCATCGTCCGGGTGGTGATGATCTCCTCATAACGTTCGGGGCTGGTGTCGATATTGTGGTTGTAATAATCGAGCCCCGCTTCGGCGAGCATGGCCGCCTGTCTGGGCGTGAGCATGCCCAGCGTCATGCAGGTTTCCATGCCCATGCCGCGCACCGATTTCACGATCTCGACAATCGCGGGCATGTCGCGGTCCTTGGGGTTGCGCCAGGCCGCACCCATGCAGAAACGCTTTGATCCGGCGTCGGCGGCCTGTGCGGCCTTTTGCAAGACCTGCTGCACTTCCATCAGCTTGGTGGCCTCGACCCCGCTGTCGGCCTTCACCGACTGGCTGCAATAGCCGCAATCCTCCGGGCAACCGCCGGTCTTGATCGACAGCAAGGTGCAGAGCTGGATCTGCCCCACCGCATGATGCGCGCGGTGGACGGTCGCGGCCTGGTAAACGAGCTCGTCAAACGGCAGGTCGAACAATGCTGCGATTTCTGCGCGGGTCCAGTCGGTTCTAGCAATCATATATAAATCTCTCCTCTGCGGCCTCTGCGCAAGTCTCTGCGCCTCTGCGCGAAACCTGCAATATTTTTGTTTCGCGCAGAGGCGCAGAGGAAGCAGAGGCCGCAGAGAATTTTATTGTTTGGATCACGCGGCTTCTCCCAGCGGCGGCATATTGTGGCCGAGCAGGGTAAGCACATCGGCAGCACATTCCACGACATTGCTGCCGGGGCCATAAATGCCCTGCACGCCCGCATCGCGCAGATAATCATAATCCTGCGGCGGGATGACGCCCCCGGCGATCACCTTGATATCGCTCCGCCCTTCCGCCTTCAGCCGCTGGATCAGTTCGGGGATCAACGTCTTGTGCCCGGCGGCAAGGCTCGACGCGCCGATAATATCGACGCCGCCGGTCAGCGCCAGCACCACGGTTTCCTCCGGCGTCTGAAACAGCGGCCCGGAAACAACATCAAAGCCCATATCGGCAAAGGCGGAAGCGATCACATTGGCGCCGCGATCATGCCCGTCCTGCCCCATTTTGGCGACGAGCAGCCGCGGCCTGCGACCCAAACGGCGGGTGACCGCGGTGACGCCCTCCAGCACCTGATCGTAGCGCGCATCGCCTGCATAGGCCGCGCCATAGACGCCCTTGACCGGCGTCGGGGTGGTTCCATAGCGACCAAAGGCGGCTTCCATCGCGGAGGATATTTCGCCTAGGGTTGCGCGGTGGCGGGCGCACTCGATGGCGGCGGCCAAGAGGTTTGCTTCCAAGCCCCTCCCTTCCAAGGGAGGGGTTGGGGTGGGTGCGGGCGTCGGCGAGCCATCAGGCTCACCCACCCCTAGCCCCTCCCTTGGAAGGGAGGGGGAATTTTTTGCAGCCTCGGTCAACGCCGCCAGCGCGGCCTGACATTTCGCTTCGTCCCGCCCCGCCTTCACCGCCTTGATCCGCGCAATCTGGCCTTCACGCACGGCATGGTTGTCGACCTCCAGCGTTTCCAGATGCTCCTCGCTGGCGAGCCGGTATTTGTTGACGCCGACGATCACATCCTCGCCCTTGTCCACCCGCGCCTGCCGTGCGGCGGCCGCTTCCTCGATCATCGCCTTGGGCCAGCCTGCGGCAACCGCCTTGGCCATGCCGCCTTCGGCCTCGACACGCTCGATGATCTCCCATGCCTGATCGACCAGTTGCTGCGTCAGCGCCTCGACATAGGAACTGCCACCCAGCGGATCGACGACATTGCACATGCCGGTCTCTTCCTGGATCACGATCTGCGTGTTGCGCGCGATGCGGGCGGAAAAATCGGTCGGCAGCGCGATGGCCTCGTCGAGCGCGTTGGTATGGAGCGACTGGGTGCCGCCCAGCATCGCCGCCATCGCCTCGATCGTGGTCCGGATGACGTTGTTATAGGGATCCTGCTCCTGCAGGGACACGCCCGAGGTCTGGCAATGGGTGCGCAGCATTTTCGAACGCTCGTCCTGCGCGCCCAGCTTCGTCATCACCCGGTGCCACAGCACGCGCGCCGCGCGCAGCTTGGCCACTTCCATGAAGAAATTCATGCCGATGGCGAAGAAGAATGAGAGCCGCCCGGCGAACTTATCGATGTCGAGGCCCGATGCGACGCCATATTTCACATATTCCATGCCGTCGGCGATGGTGAAGGCCAGTTCCTGCACCTGCGTCGCCCCGGCTTCCTGCATGTGATAGCCGGAGATCGAAATCGAATTGAACTTGGGCATATGCGCCGAGGTGTAGGCAAAAATATCCGAAATGATCCGCATCGAAGGCTCGGGCGGATAGATATAGGTGTTGCGCACCATGAACTCTTTGAGGATGTCGTTCTGAATGGTGCCATCGAGCTGTTCGGTCGGCACCCCCTGCTCCTGCCCCGCGACGATGAAGAAGGCGAGGATCGGGATCACCGCGCCGTTCATCGTCATCGATACCGACATCTGGTCGAGCGGGATGCCGTCGAAAAGGATTTTCATATCCTCGACGCTGTCGATCGCGACGCCCGCCTTGCCGACATCGCCCACGACGCGCGGATGATCGCTGTCATAACCGCGATGGGTGGCAAGGTCGAAGGCGACCGACAGCCCCTTCTGCCCCGCCGCGAGATTGCGGCGATAGAAAGCGTTCGATTCCTCGGCGGTGGAAAAGCCCGCATATTGGCGGATCGTCCATGGGCGACCGGCATACATCGACGCGCGCACGCCACGCGTGAACGGCGCAAAACCGGGCAAGCCGGGATCGGCCGCCACATCCTCGGCGGTGTAGAGCGGCTTGACCGCTATCCCTTCGGGCGTGTGCCAGGTCAGGTCTTTGCCTTTGACCTCCTTGTCCGCCGCTTTTTTCCAGTCGTCGATATTTGCCATTGCAATCTCACTCGTCGCACCAGCGAAGGCTGGTGCCTATCTCGTCTTGCGGTTTACGCCGACAGGCGCGATGGGCCCCGGCCTGCGCCGGGGCGACGTCGCTGTTTGACGCTCACCGCCCCTTGAACTCGGCCTTGCGCTTTTGCAGGAAGGCAAGACCGCCTTCGCGCGCATCCTCGCTCGCTCCGGCAATACGCTGCCCTTCGGCTTCGGCGAGCAGAACCTGCGACAACGTGCCGTCAAGCGCGGTCTGGATGTTGTTCTTCATCGTCGAATAGGCAACGGTCGGCCCTTCGGACAGCTTTGTCGCCAGTGCCAGCGCTTCGTCGACCAGCACCGCATCGTCGACCACCTTATAGATCAGGCCCCAGTCTTCAGCCTGCTCCGCGCCAATCTTCTCACCCAGCATCATCATCCGGGTGGCGCGCGCGCGACCGATGGCGCGGGCAAGCAGCCAGGTCGAACCGCCATCGGGCACAAGGCCGATATTGACGAATGCCTGCAGGAAATAGGCGCTTTTCGCCGCGAGCACGAAATCGCCCGCAAGCGCGATCGAACAGCCCACACCGGCGGCGGCGCCATTGACTGCGGTGATCACCGGCACCGGCGCGCGCAGGATCTGCGTAATCACCGGATTGTAGAAATTCTGCAGCGCACGGTGGCTGCCGCCCTTTTGCTGGATCGGGCTGGCATCGCCGCGTGCGGCAAGATCGGCGCCCGAACAAAAGCCCTTGCCCGCGCCGGTGATCAGCACGGCCCGCGCCCCGTCGAGATCATAAAAGGCGGCGCCCAGCTCCTCCGCCATCTGGATCGAGGCGGCGTTCAGCCGATCGGGCCGGTTCAGCGTGATGACCAGAACGTCGCCCTTGCGCTCGGTCAGGATGGTTTCATAGGTCATAAACTCTCCGTTTCCTCTCTCAGATTCTCAAGCCCCTCCCTTCCAAGGGAGGGGTTGGGGTGGGTAAGTGTGGCGATCAGCTCGCTTCGCTCGCACCCACCCCCTGCCCCTCCCTTGGAAGGGAGGGGTGACTGTTCAATGCGCCTCCTTCGGCGTCTCCATAATCTCGGTCAGCACCCCGCCCATGTCGCGCGGATGCACAAAGAAGATCAGCGTGCCATGCGCGCCGATCCGCGGCTCACCCAGAACACGCTTGCCCATTGCCTCGAACTCGGCCTTGGCGGTGTGGATATCGGGCACTTCATAGCACATATGATGCTGCCCGCCCTGCGGGTTCTTCTCAAGGAAACCTGCGATGCTGGTGTTTCCCGGCAGCGGCTCGACCAGTTCGATCTGCGTGCCATTCAATGCCCCGTCCGCACCGGGCGTATCGACAAAGCACACCTTCACGCCCTGTTCGGGCAGGTCGAACGGATCATGGATTTTGGTCGCGCCCATGACGTCGCGGTAGAACACGATGCTCTCCGCAATCGAGGGCGTCGCGACGCCGATATGGTTCAATCTTCCGAGCTTCATAACTAACCCTCAAATTTCGAAACACCGCCGCACCAGCGCAGGCTGGGGCCTATCGCGCCTGTCGGCATAGGCTGAAAGACGTGATGGGCCCCAGCCTGCGCTGGGGCAACGGGCATTGCGATAGTTCAAGCTTCCGACTTTCATACACTTACCCAAAATTCGTCATTCCCGCGAAGGCGGGAATCCATCACCCACCGTCCAAATCTCACCCACCGGTGATGGACCCCCGCCTTCGCGGGGGTGACGAAGGAAGGGATAGGATGAGTTGTGGCGCCGATATGGTTCAATCTTCCGAGTTTCATAACTAATCCTCAAACTTCAAAACAGCGCCGCACCAGCGCAGGCTGGTGCCTATCGCGCCTGTCGGCATATGCTGAAAGACGTGATGGGCCCCAGCCTGAGCTGGGGCAACGGGCGTGGCATGCACATCGCCGAACCCTCACAGCGGAATATTGTCATGCTTCTTCCAGGGGTTCTCCAACTGCTTGTTCCGCAGCTTCCTTAACCCCAGCGCAATCCGGCGCCGCGTGGAATGCGGGTGGATGACCTCGTCGATAAAGCCCTTGCTCGCCGCCACAAAGGGGTTGGCGAAGCGATCCTCATACTCCTTCGTGCGTTCGGCGATCTTTTCAGGGTCGCCGATGTCGCTGCGGAAGATGATTTCCACCGCGCCCTTCGCGCCCATTACCGCGATTTCGGCGGTGGGCCAGGCATAGTTCAAATCACCGCGCAGATGCTTTGACGCCATCACGTCATAGGCGCCGCCATAGGCCTTGCGGGTGATCACGGTGATCTTGGGCACGGTCGCCTCGGCATAGGCGAAGAGCAGCTTCGCGCCATGCTTGATGATGCCATTATATTCCTGCGCGGTGCCGGGGAGGAAGCCGGGGACATCGACAAAGGTGATGATCGGAATATCGAAGGCGTCGCAGAAGCGCACGAAACGCCCTGCCTTCTTGGAAGAGTTGATGTCGAGCACGCCCGCCAGCACCAGGGGCTGGTTGGCAACGATGCCCACGGTGCGGCCTTCGATGCGACCAAAGCCGATTACGATATTGCCCGCATGGCCCGGCTGCACCTCAAAGAAATCGCCTTCGTCGACCGTTTTACGGATCAGTTCCTTCATGTCATAGGGCTGGTTCGCCGAGGGCGGGATCAGTGTGTCGAGGCTGTTTTCGATGCGGTCCCACGGATCGTTGGTCGGCCGTTCGGGCACGCCGCTGCGGTTGTTCTCCGGCAGATAGTCAAAGAAATCGCGCACTGCGAGCAGCGCCTCGATATCATTTTCAAAGGCGTTGTCGGCGACACCCGATTTGGTGGTGTGCGTGGTCGCCCCGCCCAGTTCTTCCTGTGTGACGACTTCGTTGGTCACCGTTTTCACCACATCGGGGCCGGTGACGAACATATAGCTCGAATCCTTCACCATGAAGATGAAGTCGGTCATGGCGGGTGAGTAAACCGCGCCGCCCGCGCAGGGGCCCATGATCAGGCTGATCTGCGGGATCACGCCCGATGCCAGCGCGTTGCGCTGGAACACCTCGGCATAGCCGCCCAGCGACGCGACGCCTTCCTGAATGCGCGCGCCGCCGCTGTCGTTCAATCCGATGACCGGGGCGCCGACCTTCATCGCCATGTCCATCACCTTGCACATCTTCTGCGCAAAGCGTTCGGAAAGCGAACCGCCGAACACGGTGAAATCCTGGCTGAAGACATAGACAAGGCGACCGTTGATCGTGCCGCTGCCGGTGACCACGCCGTCGCCGGGGATCTTCTGGTTTTCCATGCCAAAGTCGGTGCAATTATGTTCGACATACATGTCGATCTCTTCGAAACTGCCTTCGTCGAGCAATATGTCGAGCCGTTCGCGTGCTGTCAGGCGGCCCTTGGCGTGCTGCGCATCGATGCGTTTCTGCCCGCCACCCAATTGGGCCTGCGCGCGGCGCTTCTCCATTTCGGCGATATTTGCGGACATAATTCCTCCGATAGTTCGGCAAAGCACAGGCAAAACCCTATTTTTGCAGGCTTGTCCAATGTGAAATTGCAAAGTTGCGAAGTCAGGCTTTGCAAAAATCCTGGCACAGGCTAATATTCCCTGTGTCCCTGTTCTCTCTGCGCCTCTGCGCGAAACCTGAGCCTTTCCTGTTTCGCGCAGACGTGCAGGGTAACGCAGAGGCCGCAAAGGAGTTGAGTCAATGGCAAAGCGAAGGCTGTTTGCGGGCGAGAAGGTAAAGGCGCTGCGATCGGAACGCGGGCTGCGGCAGGCGGAGATGGCCGGGCGGCTGGGCATATCGGTATCCTATCTTTCGCAGATCGAGCATGATGACCGACCGCTGACCCCTGCCCTGCAAGAAGTGCTGGCACGCGACTTCCCGCTCGATTGGGATGTGGATGAAGACGATGCCGTCACCCGCCGCGTCGCCGCGCTCAAGGAGGCCGCCGCCGATCCGCTCTTTGCCAGCCCGCTGTCGCCCGAACAACTGGCGCGTATCGCCGAACAGCAGCCTGCCCTTGCCGACCAGTTTGTGGCGCTGCATCAGGCCTATCTCCATGCGGGGCAGCGGTTGCAGATCGTCGACGAAGCGCTGTCGAGCGACAATGCCGGTGGATCGCGGTTGCCATGGGAGGAAGTGCGCGACTGGTTCCACAATGCGGGCAATTATGTCGACGTGCTCGACCGCGCCGCCGAAGCGCTGGGCGACAGGCTGCGCGGGGCGCAACTGACGCCGGCGATCGAGGGGCTGGAACTCTATCTGCGCAATGCGCTGTCAATCTCGCTCCTTTATTCGCACAATGCGGGGCTGCGCGATTTCGATCCGCAAATGGGGCATCTGGTGATCGACCAGAGCCAGCCTGCCGAAAGCCGCCGTTTCCAGCTGGCGCATCAATTGGCGGCGATGGCGCTGCGCGAGGAGATCAGTCAGGTGGTGGAGCGCGCGCGATTGCGCACCCCGGCTTCGCGCCAACTGCTCTCGGTCGGCCTGGCCAACTATGCTGCAGGCGCAATCCTGATGCCCTATCGGCGCTTTCGTGAGGAGGCGCGCACGATGCGGCATGATATAGACCGGCTGTGCCAGGCCTTCCATGTCAGCTTTGAACAGGCCTGCCACCGGCTTTCGACGCTGCAGCGGCCCAATGCGCGCGGCGTGCCCTTTTTCTTCTGCCGGGTCGACATGGCGGGCAATATCACCAAGCGCCACAGCGCCACCCGCCTGCAATTTGCGCGCTTCGGTGGCGCCTGCCCCTTGTGGATCGTGCATGAGGCCGTCGCCATTCCCGACCGCATCCTCGTCCAGCTTGCCGAAACGCCTGATGGCGTGCGCTATGTCTCGATGGCCAAGGGGCTGGTAAAGCCATCGGGCAGCTATGACCGCGCCCCGCGCCGCTACGCCGTCGCGCTGGGCTGCGAGATCGACCATGCGCGTGAGTTCATCTATGCCGATGGGCTGGACCTGACCGGGCGCAACGCCACCCGCATCGGCATCAGTTGCCGCCTGTGCCCCCGCCCCGATTGCGACCAGCGCGCCTTCCCGCCCAGCGACCGCGAGATCATCGTCGATCCCGACCGGCGGAGCGTCGTCCCCTACCGGATTGGCTAAACTTTCACCACGCCAAGGCGGATCATGTCGCGCGCGGTATCGACGATGCTTTCCTTCGGATCGCGTGTCTTCCAGCCCAGCACGTCCATCGCATGCTGGGCCGATGTGTCACGGACATTGCCCAACTCGCCGACAACCTGTGCGATCACCGGATCGAACAGCGCCGAAATCCGCACAAGGAAATCGGGAAGTTTCCGGCGCGGAACCTTGCGCGCCTGTTCGCCAAGTCCGTCTTTCAATATGGCCGCCACATCCTTCATCCAGAGGAAGGGGCCTGCGGCGACGAAACGTTCCCCCGCCATATCCGGCGCGGTCAGGCAACGAACGTGAAGGTCTGCGACGTCGCGCACATCGACCACCGAAAAGCCGAAATTGGGAAGCCCCGGTATGGATCCTTCGAGCAGTTTCTTGATCGCCTCCAGCGATGTCGAGAAATCGGGGGCCAGAAGCGGGCCGAGCACCAGCGACGGGTTGACCGTCACATATTCCATGTCCGGCGCATTGGCCGCCACCCAATCGCGAGCAGCCCTTTCGGCAATAGTCTTTGACTTCACATAGGCATAGGCATCGGGGCTGTTGATGTTTGTCCAGTCGGCTTCGGTGAAATGCTGTCTGGTCTTTCCATGGCCATAGGCAATCGCCGCCACCGACGACGTCATGACAAAGCGCTTGATCCCGGCGGCATGGGCAAAGCGGAGTGCCCGCAACGCGCCCTCGCGGGCCGGAACGATCAGTTCGTCATCGTCTTTTGGCGC
>JADLBY010000054.1 GCA_020847445.1 Sphingomonadaceae bacterium
CAATCACATCGTCCGCTTGCCGCCTCGCCAGCTCGTCCAGAGACATGTGCCCGGCATGCAATGCGCCCATCGTCGGCACCAGTGCGAGGGTCCGACCGCTCTCGCGTATCAATTTGGTGCGTTCGCGCAAGGCAGAAAGCTGACGGATGATTTGCACGGGCAAGCCTGCTCAGATATGGACGGTCGCGCGCTCCTTGGCGGGCGGGAACCAATGAATCAAGAGGCTGGACCTTAGCACCGATGGCGCAGAACACGCACGTAATTGTCTTCGCCAATGAAAAGGGCGGCACGGGAAAGTCCACTACGGCCGTCCACACGGCGGTCGCGCTGCAGAGCACGGGCCACAGCGTTGCTGCGATTGACCTCGATACCCGCCAAAAGACCATGACGCGCTATCTCGACAATCGCGAGGCGACAGCGCGACGGCGCCAGATCGACCTGCCGTCGCCCCGGCACGTTACCCTCGGCCTGATGACGGCAGCGGGTCTGGACCAGGAAATGGCCCGGATCGGCAGCGGGGCGGATTTCATCGTGATCGATACGCCCGGTCGTGACGATCCGGTCTCGCGCGCGGCAATCGCGCGTGCCGACACGATTGTGACGCCGATCAATGACAGTTTCGTGGATCTCGACCTGATCGGCCAGGTCGATGCCGAAACTTTCAGGGTGAAGCGGCCGAGCTTTTATGCCGAACTGATCTGGGACCTGCGCAAGGAACGCGCCCGTGCAGACGGAGCAACGGTCGATTGGGTCGTGCTGCGCAACCGGCTCCAGCATATCGATGCGCACAACATGCGGCGCGTCGGCAAGGCACTGGTGGAACTGTCAAAGCGTGTCGGCTTTCGGACGATTTCGGGGCTGGGCGAGCGCGTGATCTACCGCGAGCTGTTCCCGAAGGGACTGACCCTTCTCGATGTCGATGCGATTGGCGGCATTGGCCTCAGCCATATCGCCGCGCGGCAGGAACTGCGCGAACTGGTTGCCGGGCTGGCGTTGCCGGTGCGCGAGAATGATCAGCCAGAGCTGGCCTTCGCATGATCCGCTTCCTGATTTTCGCGGGGCTGCTGTATCTCCTGTTCATCCTTGTGAAGCGTGCGATCTCACCCGGTTCGGCGATGAGCATAGCGGAAGCCGCCCGGGTTCTCGACGTCGCACCGGACGCCGATCCGGCTACCATTGTCGAGGCCCACAAGCGGCTGATCACGAAGGTCCATCCCGATGCCGGGGGCACATCGCCACTTGCAATGCAGGTCAATCAGGCGCGCGATATACTGCTTCGTAACATTTCCACGCGATAGGCGTTTTCCATGTCACATCACTTCGATCCGGTCGCGCTCCGCGAATATGATATCCGCGGCATTGTTGGGAAAACCCTTGGAGAGGCCGATGCTTATGCCATCGGCCGGACCTTCGGCACGATAGTCCGCCGCGATGGCGGCAAATGTGTCGCGGTCGGCTATGACGGCAGGCTCTCATCGCCGATGCTCGAGGCGGCTCTGCTAAAGGGCCTGACAGAGAGCGGGATTGATGTTGTGCGGGTCGGGCTGGGACCAACGCCCATGCTCTATTACGCCGAATCGGTGCTCGACGGCGTTGATGGCGGCATCCAGATTACCGGCAGCCACAATCCGGCCGACTATAACGGCTTCAAGATGGTGCTGCGGCACGGCCCCTTTTATGGTGAAGACATCCAGAAGCTCGGGCGCATGGCCGCCGCCGCAGACTGGGAAAGCGGCGCCGGCGCGATAACGGAGTGCGATATCGAGGATGCCTATGTCGCGCGACTGGCCCGCGACTATCCTGGCCGCGCTTTCCGCATCGGCTGGGACGCTGGCAATGGCGCCGCCGGACGGGTGATCGAGAAGCTGACGCGCCTGCTCCCCGGAGAGCATCACCTTCTGTTCACCGAGATCGACGGACGGTTCCCGAACCATCATCCGGATCCCACCGTCGAGGAAAATCTTGCCGATCTCAAAGCCCTTGTCTCGGAAAAGTCGCTCGATTTCGGCGTTGCCTTTGACGGCGACGGAGACCGGATTGGTGCGATCGACGGACAAGGTCGCGTAATCTGGGGCGACCAGATTCTTTCCATTCTGGCCGAATCCGTGCTTCAGCAGGAGCCAGGTGCAACCATTATCGCCGACGTGAAGGCCAGCCAGGCCCTGTATGACCGGATTGCCGAGCTGGGCGGAAAGCCGCTGATGTGGAAAACCGGACACAGCCTGATCAAGGTCAAGATGAAGGAAACCGACAGTCCGCTCGCCGGCGAAATGAGCGGGCACATCTTCTATCGCCACGGCTGGTACGGGTTTGACGATGCGCAATATGTCGCGGTGCGCTTCATGCAGGCGATTGCCGAACAGGGCGGTTCGCTGTCGGCGATCAAGGACGCGATGCCCAACATGATCAACACGCCGGAGCTGCGGTTCCAGGTCGATGAAAGCCGCAAATTTGCTGTTGTCGATGAAGTTCTGGCGCGGCTTGAAGCCGAAGGCGCGACCGTCAACCGCACCGATGGCGCCCGCGTCAATACGCCCGATGGCTGGTGGCTGCTGCGAGCCTCGAACACCCAGGATGTGCTGGTCGCTCGCGCCGAAGCGCAAGATCAGGCGGGCCTTGACCGGCTGATGGCGCAGATCGATGCGCAGCTGGCAGCGTCGGGGCTGCAGCGCGGGGAATCCGTAGGGCATTGATTCTTGCGCAGGGCGGCCCGACAGTCGTCCTGTGGTTCAACTTCCCTCGATCCTTCAAGACTGGTTCGCGTCGAAAGGCTGGACGCCGCGCCGTTACCAGCTTGAGATGCTCGATCCAGCGCGCAATGGAGAGCATGCGCTGCTTGTCGCACCAACCGGCGCAGGCAAGACCCTGGCCGGATTTCTCGCAACCCTTGCCGAGCTTGTCGAAACCCCGACCGATGGTCTGCATACGCTTTATGTCTCACCCCTGAAGGCGCTTGCTGTCGACGTCCGGCGCAACCTCCTCCTTCCGGTCGAAGAGATGGGGCTCGATATCCGGGTTGAGACGCGGACCGGTGATACACCGTCTGAGCGCAAGGCGCGTCAACGGGCGCGACCGCCGCAAATCCTGCTGACCACGCCCGAATCGCTGAGCCTGCTGCTGTCCTATCCGGACAGTTTCCAGATGTTTGCGGGGCTGCGCACCGTCATCATCGATGAAGTTCATGCCTTCGCGCCGCAAAAGCGCGGAGACCTCCTCAGCCTGTCGCTGGCCCGGCTGCAGGCCATCAATCCCGGGCTGCGCCGCGTGGCCCTGTCTGCGACCGTGGCCGACCCCGATGCCTATCGCCAGTGGCTGGCGCCGGAGGGGCTTGGTGTGTCTGTCAGGCTGGTCGAAGGCGATCCCGGCGCGCCTCCCATCATCACCATGCTGCTGCCGGAGGGCGAAATTCCCTGGGGCGGGCATTCCGGCCGCTATGCCGCGGCCCAGGTGATGGCCGAAATCGAAACCCACGAAACCACACTCGTGTTCTGCAATACCCGAGGGCTGGCCGAACTGATCTTTCAGGACCTTTGGGCGGTCAATGAGCTGAAGCTCCCGATCGGCATCCACCACGGCAGCCTCGATATCGAGGCCCGGCGCAAGGTCGAGAATGCGATGGCAGAGGGCCGGTTGCGCGGACTTGTCGCAACCGCCAGCCTCGATCTCGGGGTCGACTGGGGCAATGTCGATTGCGTCATCCAGATGGGGGCGCCCAAGGGATCGTCACGGCTGATGCAACGGATCGGTCGCGCAAACCACCGGCTCGATGAGCCCAGCGAAGCCATCATCGTTCCGGGCAATCGCTTCGAATATCTGGAAGCGCAGGGCGCGATCGATGCCATTGCCGAAGGGGTCCGGGACGGCGACGCCTTCCGCCCCGGCGGGCTTGATGTGCTGGCCCAGCACATCATGGCCTGCGCCTGTGCCGCGCCATTCGACGAACAGGAGATGCTTGCCGAAATCCAGACAGCGCAGCCCTACCAGATGCTTGATGTCGGCACGTTCACACGTGTTCTGGGCCTGATTGCCACTGGTGGCTATGCGCTCAAGGCTTATGACAAGTTCCGGCGGCTTGTCCGCGATCCTGACGGCCGGTGGCGCGTCACCCATCCGAAATTTGCAGCGCAATATCGCCTCAACGCCGGGATCATCGTTGATTCGCCGATGCTGGCGGTGCGGTTCAGGAACGGTCGCAGGCTCGGGATGCTGGACGAGTTTTTCGCCGCCAGCCTCGTGAAGGGCGATTGCTTCTTCTTTGCCGGGATGAGCCTGGAGGTCGAAGGGGTCGATGCAACCGACCTGATTGTGCGCGCTACCACCAGACGCGCCCGCATTCCCAGCTATGGCGGCGCGCGCATGCCCTTGACGACGCACCTTGCGGATCGGGTGCGCACGTTCCTCCACGACCGCAGCCAATGGGCGCGCTTCCCGAGCGATGTGCGGGCCTGGCTCGAAATGCAGGCCAGACGCTCGATGCTGCCCGCCCCCGATCAGCTCCTCATCGAGAGTTTTCCGCGCGATGGCCTGCACTATCTCGTGTCCTACAGCTTCGAGGGCTGGAACGCGCACCAGTCGCTTGCGATGCTGATCACCAAGCGGATGGACGCCTTGGGGTTGCAGCCTGTGGGCTTCGTTGCGAGCGACTATGCCTTCGCGATCTGGGGCCTTCAGCCGGTTGAGGATCCCCGCCCGCTTTTTTCGCCCGACATCCTGCACGAAGAGTTCATCGACTGGGTCGAGCAATCGGCGCTCCTCAAACGCGCCTTCCGCGAAGTTGCCGTCATTTCGGGGTTGGTGGAACGC